>JAEUSO010000139.1 GCA_016788605.1 Candidatus Kapaibacterium sp.
ATTTCCTGTATTTTTGCCCGAATTGTTGCCGAACAAAAATTGGAGCGCGAAAATACAGCCCGTTCCGTAATACACAACACTTCACACAAAAAATTATATAAATTTTTCAAGGCGGATTTTCCGTAACCGAACTCATTAGAGCTACATGCAACAAAATACACCGCCCGCACAAGAACAGGAAAACAGAATGGTCGTGATTGGAATTACCGGCGGCATCGGCAGCGGAAAATCCAAAGTTGCTGAGATTATCCGTACAGCAGGATACGATGTGCTGTCGTCCGACCAAACCGCAAAACAAATCATGAATGACATGCCCGAAGTCCGGTATGCGATTAGCAAACGCTTCGGCACGGATATGTACAAATACGACGGCACTATCAATACCCGAGACCTTGCCCGAATTGTATTTGCACCGACATCCGAAGGCAAGCGCGCACTTGATGACTTGAACGCAATAGTCCACCCCCGTGTGTTCGATGAACATCAACGGCAGCTTGTTGCTATGGAGAAGTCGGGAATCCGGCTTGCTTTCTTAGAGTCCGCATTGCTCTACGAGGCGGAGATTGAAGACGCTTTCGATTATATCATTACGGTGGATGCGCCCGAAGACGTGCGTTTCAGCCGCGCAATGATACGCGATAACGCAACGGAGGAAACAATCAAACACAGGGCAAAAAAACAACTGCCCGCCAACGATAAAAAGTCATGGGCTGATTTTGTGATTGACAACAGCGGCACGCCGGAGCAGTTGCAGACCAATGTGCTTTCGTTATTGCCTTTGCTCACTATTCTTCCCCCGCGCGACGAGGATATGGATGACGATTCGGATGTTGATTCAGATACAGGCGAGTACGACGATGACTCGGATGAATAACAGTAAACACAGCCACTCCACGCTATGACAAAGAAATCGCTTCTTGAACGGCTGCAACCATATACCAATGCCACAAAGCAGGAACTTGTCGTGGTGCTGACCCTTGTCAGTGTTTCCATTGCATCGGCACTCTTTGCTCTTTGGCGAAAACCCGACGACCCGTACAACCAAGAGTTGAATAAGCAATTCGCCGCCACGCTCGACAGCTTGACGCTGCTGCGCGACTCGGCAACGAAAAACGAGATTGCACTGCAATCGCCGGAGCAGTCGCAACTACAACCCGACTCGGTTCAACCTCCCGCACGGCTCTACCGCGCTGAATCGCAGTATCAGAAAAAGGAACTGCCGACATCGGTTATCAATATCAATAGTGCAGGGAAAGAGCAACTGATGAAGCTGCCCGGCGTTGGAGAAAAAATGGCGGAACGTATCATTGCATACCGCAAGCAATCGCCGTTTGCAACACCCGCCGACTTGATGAATGTAAGCGGCATCGGTGAAAAGAAATTCGAGAAGATGAAACCCTACGTGAAAGTAAAGTGACGTTACCGCCGGATGCGGAATAATCCGTCCGTGACGGTTGTGCTTCCATGATGGTTAAGCGTGTGGGTCGAGATCATGCCCTCCGCCCAATCCGGTTCTATTTGCTGTATAAAAGATTCCTTGTATTCGGTTGCTGTGAGTACGTCAATTCGGGCGATGACGATTGCCCTGCCGTAATGTCCCGAACAGTTTTGCGATGGGCGGAATAATTGCCCGTTCTGTTGATACACCGCGCCTGCCGGACGCGCACACGTCACATCCCGCACAATCGGATTCATCGGGTGGGGAGTCCATTCTGTTGTGCAGAGTTCCGCCGCGCTGAACAGCGAGAGTTCATTCCATGTGCTGCCGCCTTTGGTACTGCGGATATTGGTGAACATCCAGTAACGTCCGTCATGCTTGAACACTGTTGCATCCACCGCTTCGACACTGCTCATCAGCGTCATTACTTTGCGCCAACGGTTGGGGAATTCATCGCAGATGTAGAGGTCTATTGTTTTGTTCTGTTGCGATTCGGGAATCATGTACAAGTTGCCGCAATCTTCTATCATAAACGGATAGGAGAGGTGGTGTGCCTCGTTGATGATTATCTGCGGCTTGCCGATACTGCCATCACTGCGAAGCTCTATCATGCTTATATGTCCTTTGCCTGTCGCGTACGGTAATTCTTCAATGGCGATGAACCGCTTCCCGTCGCGTTCAATCACAAATGGGTCTGCCCAAAATCTGTCGGATGGCGGTTGTATCCGTTTGAACCGGAAGAACGAGCGTGACATCAATCCTGATTGTTTTTCGGAAGCTACAAAAAGCGACCACTGGTCTTTTGTTATCAATCCTTGAAGCATGATTCCGAGCAACCGTCCCGCAAGGGCAAAATAATGTTTGAGAACAACTCTGTTTGTCGGTGTTTTATACAACCGTTGTGTGTAGAATGGCTGCGAAGGAAACCGTACCGCTGCCTCGCTGAGGAACTGCTCACGACCAAGCGTCTGCAACCGGCGAAGCGAGCGTTGCAACATCGGCACGGAGTTCCAATAAAAACTGTTGAGATTGCGATTCACCGAGTAAGGATGCGTGCACGCCGACGAACGGTCGAGTACTATGCCGCCGTCTAAGTCCTCGGTCAGGATTTGCAGTGTTACGCCTGTTGCGCCGTCGCGTTCCATCACTTCCCAATAGCCCGGCGGTCCGCCGCGGTTCACGCGGTTATCGCCATGGTGGAACGACCACACACCGCAGCGGGCGCAGTCGAGTATCGCACCGCGAAGGATTCGGAAATCCAAACGAAGAATCACATCAAGATTGTAGCTCTGAATTGCCGTGATGTCTTCGTCATTGAACCTGTCGCTGAGTTTCGTTGAGATTGGTACAACTCGCATCCGGTCGGCGTTGCGGATAAGGTCGTCAATCGTTGCGCTTGCAAACGCATTATGCGCCGCACGAAAAACCCGTTCATCAATCGCAGTATAAAGAAGAAACAGGATTTTATGCCACGAGCGCAGAAGTTTGCCGAGAAAGGATTCGCCTGACTCTTCGCGTGCATCGTCAATCACAAGTACAATTTCCGCACAGCTGTCCGTAATGGCACGCTCAAGCATGGAACGCACCCATTGCGGTTGCGCCGTGCCGCGTATCATCAGTCCTAATCGTAGTTTGCCGTCCATAGCAACGTTGTCGTGAGCAATATCCTTCAGCGATAGGGAAGAATTATGCCAAGCCGAATTTTCCGTTCACGCTTCTACTGAACTCGCCATTCCTTGGTTGTGCTTATGCTGTTATTGAAGTAGTTGGTAATACCGACGGTTGTCGTGAACGACTGCCCGAAATCAACCTCGTTGCCAAGCGGAACAATCGCACGGCTTACTACTTCGCCGTTCTTCTTTCGCACAAGGCGGATATCGGTTGTTTTTACTGTTCGCTCACCACTGAGTGCGGGATATTGTATTGTCACTGTCGAGCGTTTGGGCGGCAGGTAATCGTTGAACTCCACCACCAATGCCGGCTTGCCATCCACCGCATAAAACTCCGCGCTTTTGAATTCCGGTTTATCCTCAAGCGTCACGCGCTGAATCTCATTGCTGCGTTGCAAGTGGTCGGTATGCAGCGAGCCGAGAGTCACCGTCCGCGTAAGCCGCTGCCGCGAGATACTGTTTTTGAAAAACGGAATGTTCGTCATCGTTTGCGAGTACGCACTCACAACGCCGTCGCCTGTTTGCAGCCATTTGCCAACATCGCCCGAATCCATAAATTCAAGGGCGCGTCGCAACACTTCTTGCACTGCGCTTGTGTTGAACTTCGACACCTCGCCCATCACGTCCACATCGCCAATCACGCAGATATAATCCACATCGCCCGGATGCTCGGCTTTGCCAAGCGCATCAAGGAACGAACCGCCGTCTTCCGGTCGGCGCAAATCACCCACGGCGGGTGAATCAAACGGCACATCCGCCTCGGCTGCGGTTACGGTGGCAAGCGCACCTTTCAGTAATGTTTCGCTGACGATATTCGGTTTATCGGCAAGGCGTTTCGTCAGTGCTGTTTTGATATTCCACACCTTTGCAAACGGCGACCCCAAATGCGGAGTGCCGATTGTAATCAGGCGTTTCACATGATGGTCGTTCAGGTTCTGCGTCAGGTAGCGGCGCGAAGCCAGTCCGCCCATGCTGTAGCCGATAAGAATCACCTTCTCCGCCTTCGTTTTCTGGCGCACATAATTCACATACTGCTCAAGCTCGCGCGCCCACGTATTCACCGAATCATACGCAACCGAAAACGACACCGTATAAAAATCGCCGATGCCATTATTTCTGCCGTCAGCCCGTGCCGCGCCGCCCTTCATCGAAAGCGTGCCGCCGAAGCGCAATCCCATTTCCTTCTCGTAGAATTGAACTGCTCCGCCATCCCACGCATGGGACTTCTGCCCAAGCCCGTGCAGTAGCAAAATCGGATATGCAATCGTGGTTTGTTGCACCTCGTCGGCTGCGGGCATTGTTGGCAGCTTCGGGTTCAGCACCACCGACGAGCAGCCGTGCCACACAACAGCAACAATACTTACCGTACATATCAAAACAAAGCGGCGGAGAGATATGAGCATAGATAATCCGGCAAATGATAAAAACAAAACTTCCACCATGACGCACAACCCCGCCGAATGTTCTCATGCCCCACAAAAAATCATTCCCTCAATACATTGTTCTATCTCAAGCCGGCGCAGCTCCATCATCTTCCACCATTACCATTCTTCTGCCGGAAAGCGCAGTCCGCCGTTGCCCAAGCGTTTTGGCGTTATGCTTTCAACAAATACCCTCTTCGGTATGCGTCCTGATACAGATTGAACCCGACGGGGTGGAATGATTGTAGCCCGAAATCCATATGTTAACATGCCAATAATCATATCATCCTCAATGTTTTACAAATGCCTTTTTTTGCGAAACCTGTATTATGGGATGTTGTTTGATTTTTCTATCTCAAAAATTATAGGAGTGTTAGATAACTCATACTTCTCATCTAGAACACTAGCATTAATAAATTTAATACCGTTCTTCACTATTGTCCCATATGATTCATGTATATGTCCACAAATATGAACTTTGGGCTTAATTACATGTATCCTGTTGAAAAGGTCTTTGCACCCAACATGTTGTCCACTAATTGTTGTATCAAGCGTCCTAAAAATCGGTCCATGAGTAATAACAATGTCTGTATCTATTGGTATCATGTCCCAATGTCTATTTATTGAATCTCCTCTATGTCTATTAAATGCCCAATTGAAAAACCATGGCGTAATTGGTGAACCCCATATCTTTATTCCATTAATTGAAGTACAATTGTCATTCAAGTAAACTATACTCTTAGGTAGTGTTTGTTGAATATAGTCATCACTTTCCCTCTCAAAAAAAAAGTCATGATTTCCAGCTATAAATATTTTATGTTCAAAGTTTTGTTTGTCAAACCATTCTAAGAAATCTTCTACTTCATTTTTTTCACCCTTCATAGATATATCTCCTGCATGAATTAATATATCACCCGAAGGAATCATCAGTTTGCTATGTTTTCCATGAGTGTCAGCAATTGTTACTATTTTCATTTTGGTCTTTACAATAGCTTATGACGGAGTGGTCGGTAGGCGAAGTCCGCAGGATTTTGCTTTCCGACCAATTTTCTCGCGCACGCAACTTAGCATTTGGGTTGAATACTGCAAACGGTATTCTTGGAAACATAACGCCATAACGTTTGGGCAGAGGCGGACTGCGCTTTCCGGCAGGTGGCGGGTTGGGGGAGAAGATGGTACGGTGCCGGTAATTTTTAACCTGCGAATTCCTGAACCCTACCGCACAACATCCATCCGTGTTGTCAGGATGCTGTTGGGTGTGCTGAGCCGGACGATGTATGTGCCGCTTGGGATTGTATTCACATCAAGGGTATTTTGATAGATGCCAGCGCGGAGTTGCCGCTGAAAAACCGGTGATGCAACGACTTGTCCCATACTATTGATAATCTCAAGCGTTGCCACGGTGGATTCTGCAAGTCCGTATTCGATGAGAGCCGCTGTGCTTGCCGGATTGGGACGGATGGATAAACTCTGCTTTGCGCCGGTAGGAATAAAGAGCCGCACTCCGCCCGCGTCGCAGACATCGGTGATTTTCACACTGCCATTGCGTAGCCGCGTATCGGTGACAATCATGCTGTCGGTGGTGAACCAGCGGAATGATGCAATCTCAAGTACGGAGTTGTCGGTTGTGCCGAGTGTAGCGATTGCGCCGAAGGATGCCAAGGTGTCGCTTGTGCTGCGCTCGCCGCCAATGGTGAGTTCGCACGTGGTTGCATCAATACTGATGCACGGGTAGGGTGTTACATCGGTCAGCACCACAGTTGGATTCACGCGAACCTTTGCTTCAAACTTCTTTGGTGCGTTTGCTATTTGCATATTGCGTTGTTCGGAATTGACAAGATGGATATTCACACGCGTGCCAGCCGGTGCTTCCACTTGGCTGAGTGAAATTGTGCTGGCTACGGTATCACGAACAGGAAGAACAACACGGTTGAACACATCAACAGCAAGCGGGATGGACTGCGGTGAATCCGTTCCGTCGAAGACGAAGAAAAGACGTGCAAAGACAATTCCCGAATCAATCCCGGTGCAGCGGATGCCGATGGTATGGAATGCTTGCGGCTGTATGATAACGGGAGCGTTGCCTGCTATGACACTGAAGTTCGCCGATTGCAAACCCCCGACATACATTGAAGAAACCCTCATGGGTTGTGTGCTTGTGTTTTGGAATGCGGGTATTGTTGTATCGCGCCGAGTACCGTTAGCAATCCGACCGAAATCCACAAACGTTGTTTGCAGTTGAAATACTGAGGCAATGCCTTCGCCGGTCAGTGTCTGGCGCAGTGTGTCTGTTTGGGTGAATATCTCAAGTGTTGCAGTACGGACTCCTGTTGCAAGGGGACGGAAGCGGTATTCCATACTGCGTGTTGCGCCGGATGCAATCGTGAACGGCGGCATCGCCGAGAGAATGCGAAACTGGTTCTGGTCTGCACCGGTTATCCGCATGGAATCAATGCGAACCGGATATGACGACGTGTTGCGAAGCGACTGCTGCACAAGCGAATCCTTTGCCGAGCCAACGACGCATTTTTTGAGGTCTATCACCGGCACTGATGTTGATGTTGGAACAACAATGGTCACAGGGATACTTAGCGTGTCATCTTGCAGCACACCCGAGCTGCTGCCGCCAAGTTTGACAACCCACGCGTCGCCGTCGCCCCTGTTGAAACCTACATCGCCATCGGATGACGCTGTTGAACCGGCAATCAACAGCCCGCCGTCGGGTGTTTCGATAACAGCCCGAGCATCATCAAGTTTGCTGCCGCCCATCGCCCTCGACCATTCCACAACGCCGTTGGAATCTGCTCGGAGAATCCAGAAGTCGGAAAGTCCGCGATTTGAGGGAATGTCGCCGTCGGATGAAGATGTGCTGCCCGCCATAACATAGTCACCGTTGCGGGTTTGAGCCACGGCGTTGAACACATCGCTATTCGAGCCGCCGTAGTTTGTGATACGCGCTTCGCTTCCGTCAAGATTCATCCGCACGAACAGTCCGTCGCCGCTTCCTTTATTTGTTGTGATGTCGCCGTTTGACGAGAGAGTTGATCCCGCCGCTGCAACAATATCTTTTGATGAAAGTGTGACTGCGTTATAGCCGTCGTAGATTGATCCACCAACACTTTTTTGCCAAACAATAGCATCACCGCCGCTGCTTAATACCACCGACCACGCATCGCTGTCGCCTTTATTTTGGGCAACGTCACCGTTGTCTGATTCCGAATAGCCCGAAACAAGATACATCCCGTCGGCGGTAACGCTGATACCACGCGCATAATCATGATTCGAGCCGCCAAGTGTCCGCTGCCAAAGCAATCCGCCTTTGTCATCGGTACGAACAATCCACGCATCGGTCAATCCTTTGTTCCCCGATACGTAGGCATTATTTGAACGGGTGAAACCAGCGAACACATACCCGCCGCCCGGCACTTCCTGTACTGCACTTGCATCATCATCGTAAAGTCCGCCATACGATCGCTGCCACTCAATTACGCCCTTCGCATCGGTCTTCACAATCCACATATCTTGCAAGCCGAAGCGGTCGGTGACATTGCCGTCGCCTGATTCAGTATAGCCCGCAATGATATAGCCGCCGTCGCGTGTTTGGCGTACATCCCGCGCTCCATCCGAGCGGCTTCCGCCAAGTGTGCGTTGCCATTCAACTGTTCCGTTCCGGTCAATTTTCACAAGCCAGACATCGCGGACACCGTTTGGAGTAATCAACGTGTCGAGGTCGCTTGAATGCGAGAATCCGGCAAGGATGTAGCCACCGTCTTGTGTTGCACGGACTGCGTTGATATTATCGAAGCCGCTTCCGCCATAGGTTCTTGTCCACTCCGCTTCGGGCGATAGACCATTGCCGCTTCCATCGCTGCGCTGCACGGCGCGAATCAGCAGCTTAGCATTATTGACAACAGGAACATTCTTCCATATATGCCGGAACATTGTTGCCTTATTGACAATGATATTCCATGTCGCACCGTTATTCAATGAG
>JAEUSO010000013.1 GCA_016788605.1 Candidatus Kapaibacterium sp.
AATGAGGAATCGCCATGCTGTTTTGCGCTGAAGTATGCAACAGAATAGAGAATATCCTTAGCATATTCTGATTCTTGATACTTTTTTACGAGTAGTTTGTAGTAGTAGAATGCGCTGTCGTTATTCATCAGTTTTCGCTCCCAAATCCAACCGATGGAATACAATGCTTTTGCTGCGTGTTGCGAATACGGGAAGTCGGTGTAAACGCGACTGTATTGACGTATAGACGTTGCATAGTCGCCAATTGCACGGAATTGCGCCCCGCTTCGGATGAACTCCGCCGCACTGTCGAGAATGGCGTAGTCGGTGTATCCCAACCGTTGCTTGGCTTCCAATCCGAATGTTGTTGCCTTGTAATCCTTGAAGATGATTTCGTGAAGTGAGTCGGCGTATTCCTTGTCGGTGTTGTCTTTCATCCGTGCAAGTGAATAGAGGTACTGCGCCTTCATGGTGTCTTTCGCCGGAGCATAGTCCACCGCCATCGAATACCAAACGGTTGCACTGTCGGGATTGAAGATTTGCTCATGGATGCGTCCGAGTTCAAAGCACAGTTTTGCATACTGCGCCTTGGCGGAATCGCGGTTCATCAAAGTGTCTGTGCCGGCAAGTTGCTTGCTGAGTTTATCAATCCCATACATCTTGTCTTCGCGCGAGTTCAGCAAGTTGAAGAGCAGATTTGCGCCGTCGAACACTGGCGAGCGGACGGTTTTCGAGCGTGCGAAATAACTGCGAGCGTTGGAATAATCTTTTTTGCGGAAATAGTCCATGCCGGTCTCGAAGTTGGCGGTGATAACGGGCTGGCTGCCGACTGCGGTGGAATCCACGTGCCGCTCGAACCGAGCCAAGCTGTCGGTCTTTCCAGCAAGGCGCAACCACGTCAGGCGGTGGGCGTTCAAGTATCCGGCTTTGCGGTAATCGTCGAACTTACGGCTCTCGTCAATCTCGTCCATGATTGCCACCGATTCTGTGTAATGTTCGCTCCGCATAAGAGCTGCAGCACGATAGAGTTTCGCTTCAAAGAGCGTGAGGTTATCGGGGTCTGCTTTTTCAACTTTTTCAAGTTCTTTCGCCGCCTTGTCGAATCGCCCCAAACGGTAGAGAATCAGACCTAAGTCGCATTGCCATTTCGCCCGCATCCTGTCGTCATCCGCTTGGGTGATTGCCTGCCGGTACGGTCGTTCGGCTTCATCATAATCCTCTTCCTCAATAGCAACTTCCGCCATGAGCCGGAACGCTTCGGAAAGAATATCGTATCGGCGGAACTGCCACGCCACATCCACCGTGCGCGAGAGCATTTGTTTTGCCTTGGGATAGTTCTGCTGAACGATGTATCCCTTTGATTGCAAGAGGTGTGCGTCGGGATTGAATTTCGATTCTGGAAACTGCTCGGAGAGTTCCTGACATTTGATAATTGAGGGCAACCATTCGGAGCGGTAGAAAAATGCCTTTGCCATCAGGAAGAGCGTGCCGTCAATGAAGTCGCTCTTTGGGTGGGTTGCAAGAATTTTCGACCCCTTGATGATGATGGAATCAACTTTTACCTGAACCGGTTGCAACTTCTGCTGCTTGATTATCATATCGTTGGCAAATTTTGGCGGCTCGCCCGTTTTGCGTTCAAGGGTAATGTCTTTCTCCAAGGGAACAACAACGCGGGGTTTTGGCGGCTTGAGTGTTTCATCATAATAGCCGAACTCTTCTTCCGATTCGTTCATCAACTTTTTCGCATTGTAGTATGTATTGAAGAAGGTTGTTGAGTTGTCCCAAAGTTTGCAAGAGGAAACAAGAAACGGTACGGTGAAAGCAAGAAGAACGGATACGGATTTTACGATACGCAATGTTCCATTCACCGCAAATGCAGGGAGAATACGCCGATAAATACTTTGAAGGATTGCCGTCATGATATTCTAAAACAGAATGTGATTCCATTCATACAGGAGACCGCTTGCTAAATACTGTGCGGTACTTCTGCGGAAAGTTACGAACTTCCCGCCACGCTGACGATTTCTGCGTGTCATTATTTGTACTGTGCAGTATATGCGGCTGCTTGAACAAGCCGTTGAAACGACGGACGCGATGAATCCCGACAGTTTAGCATTGGCTTCCTATCTTTGCGCCCCGTTGCCAATGGCAGGGCAATTCGACTCATTCAACCCAAGCGTACTGTTCCCGAACGAATGTCATTTATCATACCGAAGCCGTCAATAAGCACATCCATGCCGCGATTCACCTTTCCGGCATATTCCTCGCATACCTTGCGTAATGGGATTCGCGTTTTTATCATACCGGATACATCGCAAGACGTTGCCGGTATTTCCGTGTGTGCACGCTACGGCGCAATTCACGATACGACAGACGGTGTGGTTGGTTTGATGATGTCGCTTTTGACTAAAGGCACGGCAACGAAAACCGCAACCGACATTGCAACAGCGATAGATGCAATGGGAACGACGTTCCGCATAGCAAGCGGATGGGAATCAAGCAGAGTGTCGTGCACAATGCTTACCGAGTATTTTGAACCTGCATTGCGGTTGATGGGCGACTGCATTCTCAATGCGTCGTTTGCCGACGACGAGTTCGAGCGGCAACGCAAACAGGCAATCAGCGACCACAGCTTCGACCTTTCCGACCCCGGGCTTCGTGCTTCGTGTGCATTTATTGATACAATGTTTGCAGGACACACATATTCGCACTACCGTACGGGGACTGTCCAATCTCTGCAATCGCTTCGTCGTGAAGAGTGCATTGCAGCGTATGAGCAGTATCGCTCGAACAGCGAATGGTACATTATTGTAACAGGAAATGTTGAGACCAATCACGCAGTTCAAGTATTAGACGATGTGTTTGGTCTGTTACCAAAGTCGGACTTTGTGCAAGGTCGTGCTGATGCACCACAGCAGAGAAACGGTATGGCATCGGCATTTGCACACAATGATTCATCAAGCCAGTCGGTATTGATGATCGGGCAGAGGACAATCCATCCTTCGCATCCTGACTATGCCGGAGTATTGCTGTTGAATACCATGTTCGGAGGATACTTCCTGTCACGCATTAATACAATCCTCCGTGAAGAGAAGGGGTACACGTACGGTGCGGGCAGTTATATTGACACGCAACGCTCGAAGGGTTGTATGATAGTCACCTCGGCAAGTGTCGGCGAACAATACACCGCCGAGTCCATCGGGATTATACTCAACGAATGGAAACGCCTTGCCACCGAACAAGTCAGCGACTGGGAATTAACTCGCAGCAGTACGTATGTCACGGGTACGTTTGCACGCAGTATTGAAACTCCGCAGCAACTTGCGGCATTATTCCGTGATGCATACGAACTTGGTGTAACACCGGATTATCACGAGAGTATCTTGCGGCAGATTGCCGGAATGACTCCGCAAGCACTCCGCAGAATACAAGAGAGCCACATCACACCCGGCAATCTTGTTGTAGCCGCTTCGGGCAATAGGGATATTCTGAAACCGATACTGCTGAGCTACGGCAATGCAACAGAAGTCATACCTGCCTAAGACGGCAGTATCTCAATCTTCGGCGCGGATAACCGTCAGTGCCGAGCCAGAAATGAACACACATTAACCGATTCACCGAATTACATACTATGGCTAACGACGTTCAAGACATAGCTCGTCTCAGCGAGGCGATAACAACAATCAGAAAAGAAATTGCGAAAGTCATTGTCGGACAAGACGACATTGTGGAGGAGCTTCTTATTTCGCTCTTCGCACGCGGGCATTGCCTGTTGGTAGGCGTACCGGGCTTGGCGAAAACGCTCTTGATTAAGACGCTTTCGGAAGCGCTCGACCTCAGTTTCAACCGCGTGCAGTTCACGCCCGACCTTATGCCGAGCGACATCACCGGTACGGAAATTATCGAAGAAAACATGAGTACCGGAGCAAAGGAATTCCGGTTTGTGCGCGGACCGATATTCTCGAATATCGTTCTTGCCGACGAGATTAACCGGACACCGCCCAAGACACAAGCGGCGTTGCTTGAAGCGATGCAAGAACACAGTGTTACAGCGGCAGGCACAACGTACCGCCTTGATGAACCGTTCTTCGTGCTTGCCACGCAAAACCCGATTGAGCAAGAAGGAACGTACCCACTGCCCGAAGCGCAGCTCGACCGTTTTATGTTCATGCTGCAACTCGATTACCCGTCGTTTGATGAAGAAGTGCAGATTGTGAAATCTACTACGGTACTGACAAAAAATATAGTGACACGGATTTTAAAAGCCGCCGATATTATTGCGTTTCAAGATCTTGTTCGTCGCGTACCCGTTGCAGATAATGTTGTGCAATACGCCGTCCGGTTGGTGCATGCAACACGCCCCAAATTCACCACACACGATATTGTGAAGAAGTATTGCAGCTACGGTGCCGGACCGCGAGCTTCTCAATATCTCATCCTTGGAGCAAAGACCCGCGCCGCCTTACACGGACGTTTCTCGCCGGAGATTGCTGATGTAAAAGCGGTTGCCGGTTCGGTATTGCGCCATCGTATAGTTCCAAACTTCAACGCTGAAGCCGAAAACGTATCGGCAACGGATATTGTCAAGACACTTGTTGAAGCAGTATAGGAAACACACATATTAATGGAAGCGGCACTATCGTTTCTTCGAGGCATTTACGCATCAGCGATGTTTTCAATCGCCCTTGCCTTTGCCCAAGTGGACAGCCGGATGTATGTGCGCGAGCCGGTTGCCATTGTTCAAAAGATTGACCGCACTCCGCGACTGATGAGGAAAAAACTAACCGTCCGGCGGTACAGGAAGTATGCCTGACTTACATGCCGCCGCCGTCATCCATACGCGGTTGCTCGTCCTGCGGTCGTCGTGGCGATGATGAATCGTCAATCCCGAACCGGTAGCTGAAGGTAAGAAAGCCGATACGCGATTCACGTTTTCGGGTGAACTCTTGGTTGAACGCAGCCGTGTTCGTGTTCACGCCAAACTGCCGCGTATCGAAGATGTCGCTCACGCGAAGCGAAAGCGAAGCCGCCTTGTCTAAAAACTCATACCGCACGGCAATATCCCAGTTGTACATCGGTTGCAGCGTGCCTTGCGAGATAACGCCAAAGATGTTGTACATATACGAGAGTTGCGCGCTTATGCTTTCCGTGATAACAACATTGCTATTGAACCGTGTATTGCCCGCCCATGCGGAGTTTTTCAAACCGCGTTCCAGATTGTCCGCATCCACCTGTTGGTAGAACACATTGCCCGAAACATTCACACGCCACCACTCGGTAATCGTTGATTGCAATATCATCTCCATCCCTGTTGATTGCGAGGTCGCAAGATTGACAAACGTTGTGCGAGTCACATCGCCGCTGTCTATTGTGCGGAAACGTGAGAACGAGTTCGTAGAGCGGCGGTGGTAGAGTGTTGGTGTGATGCTGAACGATTCTGCATTGATCGAACCCGTCAGTTCAATAACATTCGAGAATTCAGGCAGCAGATACGGGTTGCCAAGCCGGAAGTTAAAGGGGTCGGAAAACTGCGCGAACGGATTCAACGCTTCGATGCTTGGTCGGGTAATGCGTCTGCTGTAACTGATACCGATTTCGTTAAACTCATTCAGTTTGTAACGCAGAAATGCAGACGGGAACACACTGAAATAGTCGTTATCAAATCGCTGTTGCGATGTGATCTGATCAATACTATACGCGGTGTTTTCGGCACGAAGTCCTGCACTATACGTAAAACCGCCACTGCCGCCGCTGATGCTTGCATAGCCCGCCGCCACATTCTCGGTGAACTGCACGCGGTTTGTCAATCGTGCATCAACAAAGAACGAGTTTAGAGTGAAGTCGAAATTCTCCAACCGGAAATCATTGTCAATAAACCTGTTGGTATTCTTCACGCCAGTTTCAATTCTGAACCCGCCGCCCAACGGCATCTGATAATCCGATTGCAGGGTAATGATTCTATTGCGCGAATCGGTGAATGTCTTTTGGCGTTCAATTGGCACCGGAGATAGTACGTTAAGAATATCCAATTGCGTTGCCGCCAAGTCGGTTGTTGTTACGCTTTCGGAAAAGCGTCCGTCAATACTGAATTTCTGTTGTGGAGCAATATCATACTTGTAGCCGAGGTTTGCATCGTAGGCGTACTGTGAATCATCTTGGTTATTATCCCTCTTTTCATTACGTAATGAAGACGGCGTTACTGATTCGAATAGGTAGATATTGTTCGATATATCCGTACTCTTACGAAGGTTAGCCCCGACCGACGTTGAAAGTGTGTGACCTTCTGCCAGTATGATATCCGCACCTATACGCGGTGTGTGGGCAAAACTCTCGTTATCACCGCTGCTGGTTTGATTGACGCTTGACTGTGAGGCAAACGTCTGCAAATTGCTTGTGCCACGGTTGAAGAAATTCTGCCACGCAAAACTGTACGAACTATAGACATTCACGTTATCGGTCTTGTAGTTCAACGTGAGCGACGGTGTGTATTTTGTGCGTGTTCCGGCATTCAGCGAGACACTGCCGTTAAAGCCGGAACGCGACTCTTTCCGCATAACGATATTGATAATACCGGTCATTCCTTCGGCATCATACTTCGCGCTTGGGTTGGTGATGATTTCGATGGATTCAATCGCATCGGCAGGAATTTGGTCGAGTCCGCTGCCGCCGCGACCGCCGCCAACAAGCATCGAGGGTTTGCCGTCCACCAAAATCGTCACATTCGAGTTTCCTCGCAGTTGAATGGAACGGTCTTGATCCACTGTTACCGACGGGACATTCTGCAAGACATCGGTCAGAGTTCCACCCGCAACCGTCAAATCCTTGCCGACGGTATAGACACGAGCATCCATTGTGTTCTGCATCAGTTCTTTCTCCGCCTCGACAGTAACGGTCTTTTTCAATTCTGCGGATTGCGCGAGAAGTATATCATTGAGTATCAGTTGCGGCGTATCGGGACTCAGCCGGATTGAATCTACGAACGCCGTTGTATAGCCGATGTACCGTGCGCGGATGCGATACATTCCGGGTTTAAGGTTTGTTACGGTGAAGCCGCCGTCTTTGGCAACCAATGCACCGCCTGCTATGCTTGTGTCTGTTCCACGTTTATTGAAAACGGTGATAGTCGTGTAGCCGAGCGGTTGCTTTGTTGCCGCATCAAGGACACGTCCTTTCATACTTAATCCACGCTGTGCACTAAGCCGTGCGGGTATGGTTGATATGAGACATAGTGCAATAAGACAGAGTGGTAAAACTTTCATAGTATGGTAATTGATTGCGATAACGTGTTACTGTTGTTGTTGTGTATCGGACTTTGTGATGAACTGCGGTTGGCATGTGCTCAATGTATGCGTTTCATGCGGGCGATAAAAAATCCGTCTGTTCCATGCTGATAGGGCAATAGCGTTACACAATGCGGGGATTCGCCGGATATGTCAATGCCGATGCCGTGCTGCTCGAAGACGGGGCGCAGATCGTCGCCAATGAATTCATCCGTGCTTGAGAGAAATGCGCTGACGACATCGGCATTCTCTTCGTGCATCAAGGAACAGGTAACGTAGAGCAGGATACCGCCCGGTTTCACATAGCGTGCATAATCGGAAATGATAGAACGCTGCTTTGCAGCAATGCGTTCAAGTTGGTTGGGATTCACACGGTATTTCAACATCGGCGAGCGACGGATTGTGCCAATACCCGAACACGGCGCATCAATAATCACAGCGTCGAATGTGCCGAAGAGCGACGACCGTTCATCCGGTTTCAGCGTGGCAAACGACTGGCAACGGATACTTTTCAGATGTGCGCGTTGCGAGCGATGATAGAGTTCGCGCAAGCGTCGCGGCTCAATGTCAGAACCCGTAATCGCACCCTTATCATTCTGAAGTACAGCACAGTGTAATGATTTACCGCCCGCACCGGCACAGGCATCAAGCACCGACCATTCCTCGTGGGGCGAAAGTGCGAAGCCAACTAACTGACTGCCTTCATCCTGCACTTCAATGATACCGTGCTGCATCAGCGGGTGGGTGTGCAACTGAACCCGCCGGGCAAAAATGATTCCATGCGGAGAGTACGGAGTGGCTGTACAATCGAACCCGTCATTCTGCAATGCAGTCAAAACTTTTTCACGATTGCCAATCATGGTATTCACTCGAACAGTGAGCGGGGCACCATTCAAGACAGTATTCGCATTCTCAATTGCGGAGTCACGTCCGTAATAGTCACACCAATTTTGAAACATCCATTCCGGCATAGAGCAGTCAATCCACGGTGTGTCGGACGTGAGGATTTCATTTTTCCGTTGTGCAATGGATGCTTGTAGTGCGGCAATACATTCTGTCGCTTTTGTTGGGTCAAGCCCGCCTTTCTCGATGAGAAGTTGTGCGATTGCAGAAGGAATGTCTTCAGCATCATTCGATGCGGCGCGGAGGAGGGAATCGAGATGCTCGAACTCATCGGTATAGAGCAGAAGCGCACCAGCAGCTACAACAAGCACCTCGTCCGGTACATCGGTGCGGTGTGATGTTGAACAAGTAACCTCGACATGAAAATCAAGCAGAATCAACCGACGAAGAATGCTGAAAACAATCTCCGACACCGCCCGCCTCTCCTTCGAGCCTATGTACTTCCGTTCGCGCATATAATCCGATGTCAGGGCATCGGCAGGGTGCGGCGACTTACGGATTATCTTCAGAAGTTGGGCGCAATGCCCAAGGAGCGAGCTTGTCTTCATTGTTATCTTGCAGTGATACGGGCGGCAAAAATACGCGGAACCCATCCCTTGCGTCCGGTCAATACTGCATTATCATCGAATGACATCCATAACCGCAACCAACGTTACCAAGTCGTTTTCGCTGCTCACGCAACAGGACACACCCGTCTTGCGCGGAGTTTCGCTCCAGATTGCCAATGGCGACTTTCTTGCATTAGTCGGACCCTCCGGTGCTGGGAAGAGTACCTTCCTGCACATCCTCGGAACGCTCGACGCGCCCGATTCGGGCGAGATACTGTACACGTTTGACAAAACCACATACAAGTCGCGCGACATCACACCGCAAGAGTTATCCTCGGTCAGGAATACGCATATCGGCTTCGTCTTTCAGTTCCACCACTTGCTGCCGGAATTCACCGCCATTGAAAATGTTATGATGCCACTTCTGATAGCGGGCGAATCATTTGGCGACGCAAGGAAAAAAGCGGCGGAACGGCTGCTTACTGTTGGCATGGAACACCGCGCTGAGCATAAGCCGATGGAACTCTCCGGCGGGGAGCAACAACGTATTGCAATAGCCCGCGCACTCATCAATAACCCTTCGATACTTTTTGCCGACGAGCCGACGGGCAACCTCGATTCGGCGAACACAGAAAAGATACTTGCGTTGCTCAACGATATTCGCGCAGCACACAACCTGACGATGATTATCGCAACACACAGCACGGACGTTGCCTCGGCAGCCAAGAGGATAATCACCATGCGCGACGGGAGGATAGTATGAGGAAGCGACAGTTGACGTTCGCATCATGGAAGCACAGCCGGTGAACCACAAAATCGGCACATATTTACTTGCTTACAGTGTGTTCCTCTTCATTGCAGGAATTACGGGCTATCTGATGAATCCCGACCATGCCATCACATCGCTTGCGGGCGGAACGGCAGGTGCGGTGTTTATTGCCGCGCTCAGCAGATTATACCGGAAAAACATTCTTTGGGCGCAGTCGGGTGTTCATGCAATTCTTGCCGTGTTCTCGCTGACGTTTCTTTGGCGTGGCGCAACGCAATGGTGGATTGTTATTGCTCATGGTACTACAGAAAAAACAGGCATCGCGCTTTTACTCACGGCGTTGTTTGTCGTATCGCTACTCCTTGGCGTACTCATAGTCCGGCTCAGAAGAAACACATAGAAAACATCACGTTGTTTGAAAAAGAAAATAGGTGTGATTCGTGAACCACACCTACAAACTATTACGTGACGAACCTGTTACTTCGGTATTCGCCGCTTACACCAACGTCTTCAATGTCTCTTCAATCTTGGTGATTCCGTCAATCGCGGTGTTCAGTTTGTTGCGTTCGTTCTCGACTAAATCCGGCTTTGCATTTGCAACAAACTTCTCGTTGGCGAGTTTGGCTTCCGCGCTGCGCTTCAGATTCATCAGCCGCTCGATTTCCTTCTCCAACCGTGCGCGTTCTTTTTCGACATCAATTGCCGAGGCGGCAATTAAATACACGTCCACTCCACGAACAACCGACGAGAGTGCACCTTCCGGTTTTTCATCGCCTGCCATACGTATTTCGGGCAGCTCATTGCGTGTCAGCGAGGCAATCACAGATGCAACATTGCGATAAAAATCCGCATCATCGGGCTGCACGACAAGAACCACAGGCAGCTTCTCGCTTGGTTTGATATTCGCTTGCGCCTTCATCATCCGTACCTGCTCGATGATGTTCTGCACGGTCTCGAAATTCTTCTCGGTTGTTTGATTGATGAACTGTTCGTTCAATGGCGTGAACTGTTCAAGCGAGATTGATTCCGCATCGGAACGGTTACCGAGTTTATGCCAGATTTCCTCGGTGATAAACGGCATCACAGGATGCAACAAGCCAAGTGCTCCCTCGAATATCTCTAACGCAAAACGCATGAGCGATTGCCTGTATGCGGCATCCCCGTTCGAGGCGAATTGCACTTTCATTATCTCAACATACCAATCGCAGAAATCCTTCCAGATAAAATCATAAACCGAGCGCGTGTATTCGGTGATGCGGTAATCGGCAAGGTTCTCGTGGACGAGTTTTATGGTTGTATGATACCGCGAGAGAATCCACTCGTCGCTGACAGAGAGTTGTTCCTTCGTCAGGGGCTGTGCGCTCGCTGAACTTCCCGCTTCGGCTGCTTTCATCATCAGGAAACGTGCGGCGTTCCAGATTTTATTAGCGAAGTTTCTGCCGAACTCCATTTGCGGAGCATCGGAGCTTCCGTTATCGTCGGTGACGGTGATTTTCACATCAGTACCCAGCGGGGCAAGGTAGAGCGTTGTGTAGCGCACTGCGTCCGCACCGTACTTTTTGAAAAGGAACAGCGGGTCGGGCGAATTCCCCAACGACTTCGACATCTTGCGACCGTCGCCATCGCGGATGATGCTTGTAAAATACACGTGCTTGAACGGTATTGTTTTTTTGAAATGTAGCGAAGCCATTATCATACGCGCCACCCAGAAGAAGATAATATCCGGTCCTGTTACCAAAAGGTCGGTGGGGAGGTACGAGCGCAGTATTTCGTTGTCTTCTGTCTCGCCATCCTCCTGCCAGCGCATGGTTGTCAGCATCCACAGCCACGACGAGAACCATGTGTCAAGCGAGTCCTCATCGCGTGTGAGCGGTATGCCGGCTGCGAGTCCGAGTTTTGTCCGTGCTTCTTCTTCGGTGCGTGCGGCGGTGAAGTTACCGTCGGGTGTGTAATACACAGGGATGCGGTGTCCCCACCAAAGTTGCCGCGATATGCACCAATCGCGGACATTCAACATCCAGTGTTGGTAGGTCTTCGTCCAGTGGTCGGGATAGAACCTGATGTCGCCATTTTGTACGGCGGCAAGAGCGGGTTCGGCAAGCGGTTGCATTTTCACGAACCATTGGTCGCTGTAATACGGCTCAACCGCCTCGCCGCCGCGTTCGCTGAATCCCACTTTGTGCAAGTAGTCCTCAACCTTCACAATCAGACCCGCCGCTTCCAAGTCGGATGCAATTTTCTTCCGCGCATCGAAACGTTCCAATCCGGCATACGCTCCGGCAACCTCGTTCAGCACGGCATACTGGTCAATCGAGACAAGCACAGGCAGGTTATGCCTCATGCCGACTTCAAAGTCATTAGGGTCGTGGGCGGGAGTGATTTTCAGGCAGCCCGTCCCGAAATCCGTCTCAACATAGTCGTCGGCAATCACCGGCACATAGCGGTCGGTCAGCGGAACACGAACCATTTTCCCGACAAATGCCGCATAGCGTTCGTCACGCGGATTCACCGCCACCGCCACATCGCCGAAAATCGTTTCGGGGCGCACCGTTGCCACGCTCATATACGTTTCGCCATCCTCGAACATATACTTCAACGTGTACATCTTGTCGTGCACTTCCTTCATAATCACCTCGTCGTCCGAGATAGCCGACTGCATGGCGGGCGACCAATTGATGATGCGCTTGCCTCGGTAAATCAGACCTTCGTCGAACAGGCGGATAAACACATCGCGCACCGCATTCGAGGCACCCTCGTCCATCGTGAACAGCGTGCGATTCCAATCGCACGAGTTACCAAGCGAGCGCAGTTGTTCGAGGATAATCGTCCCGTACTTTTCCTTCCACTCGTACACGCGCTCCACAAACTTCTCGCGTCCTAAATCGCGCCGCGAAATCCCTTCTTCCGCACGCAGCATTTGTTCCACTTTGGTTTGCGTGGCAATGCCCGCATGGTCAAGCCCCGGAAACCACGCCGCCTGTTTGCCATTCTTGCGGTTGTAACGGATATAGAGGTCTTGGATAGTGTGGTTCAGCACGTGTCCCATGGTCAGCATACCGGTCACGTTCGGCGGGGGCATCAGCACGGTATAGGTCTCGCTCTCCGCCGTGTCGGGGAATGCATAGATATTGTTTTTCATCCACTCGGCGTACCAGCCCGATTCCACTGTTGCCGGATTGTATTGCTTTTCTAATTCTTGCTGCATAGCTGTTGTTTTTCGTGTTGATTCACATTCAAACCCCAAAGATAGCAAAGCATCATCAGGTAGTGGCGTGCGGCGGTATCATTGCCTTCGGCGGACGGCTCCGCACCTTAACTCCAGCCATACCCTTCATACCGCCGGAAAGCGCGGCGCGTCTCCGCCCCAGCGTTCTTGCGTCACGCCTTCAAGAATACCGGTGAGCCACACAAAAGAAGGTTGCGTTGAGATATGAGGTCTGCCAAAGGGTGCGTAATCGGTTTGGGCGAGGCGTGTGGCGTTATCGCTCAGCACCATGCGCGTACCGCCGAGGTGGTCAATGATTTTACATTCTTGACATACACTACTCTTTTGCATAATTCTTTAGAATTCTAATCAATTCTGCATGATCTTCTAAAGAGTTAAACATATCCGCACCTAAACTAAACCTGAAGCGCGATGTAGTAAATTCAATAATTATGCTACCCGGATCAAGTGATTTAGGACCTCGATATGCGACTCCCGCATAAACATCATTCAATGCTTCAGTAATCCGAGTTTTTCTAAAAAAATGATGATAAAATACGATGCTAAAAACATTGTTATCCTCATCAATGACTATCTCATGAAACTGCTCTTTTTTATAACTAAAATGATTATAGTAGGTAAGGATAACTCCTGCACAAATGAAGATATAGAGAAATACATTTGGTACACCTAAGTAGTGATACGCTAAAGGTGGGAGCACAAAGAATAGTACTAACCCCAAAGTATATCTGTATGGGCTTAAGTAATGTGTTCTTCTAAAAAAGTGATGCATTGTAATTCACAAGTATTGGGTTGATGCGGGTTGCGTTATCGCTAAGCACCATGCGCGTGCCGCCGAGGTGGTCAATAATCTTGAACTCGCGGCTGCCATTGGGGCGGGTGGTAATCGTTTCAATAACGTGCTGATATAGCATGTACGACCCAAACTACAATTCCTAAGAATGCATTACGTAAGTAGTATCTGTAATAGTCATAATCAAGCACAAATACATGCGAATATATTGTTAATATCAGGATGAATAATGATGCTAAAGTCATAGTGTGAACTAGGTTGAAAGAACTCCAATACTTTTTTAGAATAATTGATAGTGTTTCTTGATATCTCAGTTCTTTCATCCTCCATAAGAAAACAGTAAGTAGGGTAGATAATATAGATAGCCCATTTATAAAGATATAATTTGAGATGATAGTATCTTGATCAATACTATAGAGTAATCCTATATTCTCAAAGATTGTCTTGAGAAGTAACAAAAGTATAACTATCAGAATGCACAACATTATGTATCGCCGTGTTGTAGAATCCATATTCATCTCCATTGTAAGTACTGTAATCTCACAGCGTGAGGTTACTTCTGTGAGTTATTTGATTTTTTCTTGTCATTGGTAGGTTTGTTGTTTTCTTTGGGCTTTGTACCCTCATCATACACTTTTGTTGCTGCAGCATTTGTGGCACTAGCTTTCGGACCAGAACCATAATCTTTGGCAGCCTTTTGGGCACTTGCTGCACGTGCCGCTTGAGCATTTCTTGCTCTACCATCATTTGCCACGTTATCAAGTTTTTTCGCCTTATCTGTAAGTTCCTTTCCTTTTGTTGTCGTTTTTGCATAATCTGCAACCAATTCACCACCTATTGAACTTGCAGCACCCAAGAGTGCAGATCTGATAGAGGAAACAGTGGACGTACTTTTACCGTCAATTGCATTATGTGCTGCTGTTTCAATTGCGGCACCAGATCCTGAGACAATTGCCTTAAATGCTACTTGTGTACCTATTTTTACGCCTGTCATAGACATAGCACTCAAACCTCCAGTTGCAGCTCCTAATGCTGTACTTACTGCAACTTTCGACCAACTTGTAACTTTACCGTCGGTTATTAGTTGGCTGGCTATTTCTAAACCACCTCCAATAACTGCACCCCAGCACCAAGGGCAATCACCGTTCGGGTCTTTGAGAAGAACAGGATTATTAGCAGCGTAATGATAAACGCTAAGTTCACGCTGTCCATCAATTTCCCATTCAGGATCGCAACTCAAAAATCTTCCCAACTCCTCATCATATTTTCTTACGCCGAAGTCACCGAGGTTGGATTCGTTGTCGTTCTCTTTGCCAATCCAGCTTAATCTCTCATCAAGACCGGAACTCCACGCCACTTTGCCAAAGGGTGCGTAGTCGGTTTGCGTTAGGCGTGTTGCGTTATCGCTCAGCACCATGCGCGTGCCGCCCAAGTGGTCAATAATCTTGAACTCGTGGCTGCCATTGGGGCGGGTGGTAATCAGGGGAGCATCACCCGCTGCATAGGAATTGTACTCAACGGGAAACATCCAAACCTTTCGCGTATCGCTGCACAGCCCTTGCGCTTGCACACCGTTGAACACCGCGTGCTGCTTGTTGCCGATGCCAAGCAGGTAATACACCCACCCGTGGAATGCGGGGTCGGGCGTAAGCAGGGGATTGTATGTATTCACGTCACCATGGTGGTCAGTAACTCGAAAGATTGATAATCATTATAATATATGTACCCATTCGACATGATTATACCGAGCAGCTATGTTCCTTAAAAGGTTCTCGTCTGATGACGATATTGATACAAAGGTAGAGTCAATGAATACAACAGATATAATTACAGTATTTATGCCACATATTTCAATAGATGCATTGAATGTTCCATTGATAATTTGCGTGACATTACTTATTAAGTCAATAAGAGAATTAGTGTCATATTGTTTGTACTTATTCTTACACTCTTCTTCTACTTCTAACACATTATATCCACTGTCATGATGAGTAGTAATTTCTAAATTCATCACAGTCCACTTGGATTCATTATAACTTTTCATAACCACATTAATTATAGTTATCAAATCGACATCAAGAATGCCAGAATGATCTAAGTCGTATATGTCTAACTGCCACATCATCATTTTTGGTTAGATATTCTTGTATTATTACTTGAGTAGAGTCTGCATAAAGATACTACGCGTTTACAAACGAATTTTTATAGTTCTATGGTAATGTGTTATTCAACCTAGGTACTGTAACCCCAGGTATTCCACCGGAACTCTGAACAGGTTGTGCTGGTCCTCTTTTACCAGTATTGGGGTCATACTTATGCTCGTGAGGATCGGTATGTTTGCTTGGTCGTCCATGATCAGTAAAATCAATATCTCTCACAGGTCTTCCATCTGCATCGAACTCTCTTGCTTGTGGATAAGTAGTACCAGGGCGACTCTTGCTTTCTCTAGTTCCAAGTTGTGTATGCGGATAAGGAGAAGAGGGCTTAGCTTTTCCATTCTCATCTCGCTCTAGGGGAACTGGTGGTACATAAACTGTTGCCATAGTTGACGAAGTGAAATAGTTATAGGCGGCAATGCTTAAACCTACTACTACAACAGCGGGAATAACTACATCATCAAGTACACCTACAACAGTAGCATCATCTGCTAGTAATCCACCAACTACTGCCGCTGTTGTTATAACAGCAACAGAAGCGGTAGAGGTTGTTCCTTGTGTTGTCGTTGTGTTAGCATTCGTCGTCGAATCCCCACTGGGATCTTTTTGGGTCAGTGAACTGTTTTCTCCATATTGATAAGGAGTTAAACCCCTATATTTCTCCCAATAAAAATCGCAACTCAAAAACCTACCCAACTCCTCATCATATTTGCGAACGCCGAAGTCACCGAGGTTGGATTCGTTATCGTTCTCTTTGCCAATCCAGCTTAATCTCTCATCAAGACCGGAACTCCACGACACTTTGCCAAAGGGGGCGTAATCGGTTTGTGCGAGGCGGGTGGCGTTATCGCTCAGCACCATGCGCGTGCCGCCGAGGTGGTCAATAATCTTGAACTCGCGGCTGCCATTGGCGCGGGTGGTAATCAGGGGAGCGTCGCCCGCTGCATAACTCTGGTACTCAACGGGATACATCCAGACCTTTCGCGTATCGCTGCACAACCCTTGCGCTTGTTGAGTCGAGAATATCGTGTATAGTATCTGCTTACTCACTTTAGTCTGTATAGGTACATTCGTCCTATAGTATCGCCATTTACTGTTCTTTCATTACCTATAATTACCGACAGTTGAATTGTATCGGATGGGGGAGAGTGCGTGCTAAAAGGCGAGTGATAGCTGTAAAGTTTAGTGGGTGATGATTTTGCCAAAACAGAGTAACCAGAATCTGAACGCAAGGAGCTGTACCATATCAAATACTCTCGTTCCAAATTATAGTAGTTACCAAAATCACTCGGGTTTACTTTGAGTATTAGGTTAATCACATCATCCTTTTCAAGGGGTTGATCGGAACCACTCCGATAATAGTATGATTGTTCAATCCACGCTTTTTCCAACCGGAGCAGCTTATCATTCTTGATAATAATACTATTAGGCTGTATGCTGTATTCTGCAATGAATACTCCTCGCTCTTTTGATTCCTCTATGCTATCTGAAGTACCAAACGAATCATTGAACCTAAAGTTCATCGCTTTCCAATATATTACTCCACTGGCGATTAGTGTAGTGAGTATAATGATAATGTTTATGGGATGTTTAAATTTCATAATGATTCACCAATATCTATTGTTTGTTTTTGCGTTCATTTGATAATACCTCACCTTCCATTCCTTTGTTAGCGTTGTTCTTGCGAATATTCCGTACACGTGTATTAGGTCTTCTGTCCAATAAACTGGATTGTGCACCATCTTTTTTTCCAGCGGCTTTAACAGCATTTACGACTACCGTATTACAACTATTTGTCAATACATTGTAAGGCTCTTTGACAGATTTAGATGCTGCTTCTTTGGCTTTAGCATCTTGCTTGGAGTCGGTTTCTAACATAAATGCCTCATCATACCTTCCTTGATAATACTCTTTTTTAGCATTGTCTTTGAAAGTTTTCAAAGAGTTAAAATATACTCCGTCCTGTGGGTCTTTTGATTCACCAGTTAAACCATCGCCGACAGCTCCGTTCTTTGAAAACAGGTACCAGCCGTCCTTCTCATTACCGATTAATACGGCTGTATGTCCTTGACCGCTAGCACCATCTACATCTAACAGAATTACCATACTATCACCGCCTTTATCAACCATACGAAGCGGATTATTAGCACAATAGTTATAGATGTTCAGTGGTCGGTATTTTTCCCAAAGCCGATCATATTTTAGAAACCTTCCCAACTCCTCATCATACTTTCTTACACCGAAGTCGCCGAGGTTACTCTCATTGTCGTTCTCTTTGCCAATCCAACGTAATCTCTCATCAAGACCTTGCGACCATGACTGTTTGCCAAAGGGGGCGTAATCGGTTTGCGTTAGGCGGGTTGCGTTATCGCTCAGCACCATGCGCGTGCCGCCCAAGTGGTCAACGATTTTGTATTCCTTTGTTCCATCGGGGCGGGTGGTAAGTAGGGGAGCGTCGCCCGCAGCATAGGAATTGTACTCAACGGGATACATCCACACCTTTCGCGTATCGCTGCACAGCCCTTGCGCTTGCACACCGTTGTACACCGCGTGCTGCTTGTTGCCGATGCCAAGCAGGTAATACACCCACCCATGGAATGCGGGTTCGGGCGTAAGCAGGGGATTGTACGTATTCACATCACCTACTTCCTTGCGGTCATGATAAACTGAATGACGTTTGCGTGCTTGTGGTAGCCAAGCATTTGGATGCGCCAAAACAGTTGCCACCGGTTCAGTTTTATTGAGTTGTTCTCCGAGATAATCTGTAACCCCGCCGACTCGAGCAAATGAACGATGCCCGACCGCGTAAAGAAACGCAGATGCGTTCGGTCGAGTATGCCGTGGTCTTCGTAGGCAAATTCGTCGCGCATGATTTTCTTGACCACTTCCCACTGCGCCACATTGGGTATGCTGACGATAACCGCGCCGCCGGGTCGCAAGCAGTGTACAAGTTTTTGCAGCACCGTCCACGGGTCTATCAAATGCTCAAGCACATCGGCACAGATGATACAATCGAAAAAGTCAGGTTCGTAGGGCAACTCCATTGCCTCGATATTACCCGAGAGAACTGAGTCGAGCCGCGATCCGGCAATCGCAGCCGATTCTTCGTTATACTCTATGCCCGCAGCGTAGGCGATTCCCAACTCTTGCTTTGCGTAATGCGCCAACGCACCCTCACCGCATCCAACGTCTAAGAGGCGTTGCGTCCCGCTTGGAATCAGTTTGATAATCTCCGGACGGATGTTCTGATAATATCCCCGGTCTTTGCTGTTGTATTCGTCGGCGAGTGACATGGTTTTATAGATGAAATTATTCCCCGTTCAAACGAGCGTGGGAGAATCGGGACGCTCGAAATCGTACCCAACAACCGCGCTTGCTATCTTTGCCTCCTAAAATTAACTCCGGCACAAACACTAACACTCATTACATCACAGCTTATGTCATCGTATCCGTTTCACGACGTAGAAAAATATTGGCAATCATATTGGG
This sequence comes from Candidatus Kapaibacterium sp., assembly GCA_016788605.1. Classification (GTDB taxonomy): domain Bacteria; phylum Bacteroidota; class Ignavibacteria; order Kapaibacteriales; family NICIL-2; genus JAEUSO01. Next base: position 19,144 of record JAEUSO010000013.1, read on the forward strand.
CGGAACGCAACACGTTCGCAACACCCAACGACACATCGAAACCCAAATACTATGTGCTTGATATGTTCCCGTATCCGAGTGGTGCGGGTTTGCACATTGGTCACCCCGAGGGCTATACTGCCACTGATATTATCGCCCGCTACAAACGGATGAAGGGATTCAATGTACTGCATCCAATGGGCTGGGATGCTTTCGGATTGCCAACAGAACGATACTCCATGACAACCGGAATACATCCATCAGTGGCTACTGCCAATAATGTAGCAACATTCAAGCGTCAACTCTCAATGCTTGGATTTGGCTATGATTGGAATCGTGAAATCAATACCACACTACCGGAGTATTACAAGTGGACACAATGGATGTTCTTGCTACTCTATAATTCATGGTATGATGAATCGCTTCGCAAGGCGCGACCCATCGAAGAATTACAAATTCCTGAAGGAACAGATGACGTTGAGAAGTTTCGTGACGAACACCGTCTGGCGTATATCGCTATGATTCCTGTAAACTGGTGTGAAGAATTAGGAACTGTACTTGCTAACGAAGAAGTTGATGAATGGACAGGAAAGGGTTATACCGTTGAACGTCGTCCGATGCGCCAATGGATGCTCCGCATAACTAAATATGCTGACCGACTACTTGATGATTTGCAGTTTGTGGATTGGGTACAGAGTACCAAAGAAATGCAAGAGCATTGGATTGGCAAGAGCGAAGGTGCGGAAATCGAATTCCCAATTTTGGGTACAGAAGATACCGTGCGTGTGTTCACAACCAGACCCGACACAGTTTTTGGCGCAACCTATCTTGTGTTAGCACCCGAACATCCATTTGTTACCGACATTGTAACCGAAGAGCAACAAGAAGCAGTAAAAGAATATCAACATGCGGCTGTATTGAAGAGTGATTTGGAGCGCACCGGATTAGCCAAGGAAAAAACAGGCGTATTTACAGGTGGCTTCGCACTCAATCCGGCAAGTGGCGAGATGATTCAGGTATGGATTGCCGATTATGTGTTGGCGCACTATGGTACAGGTGCGATTATGGCTGTTCCCGGACACGATGAGCGCGACCACGAGTTTGCCACGCAGTTTGGTTTGCCCATTATCCAAGTTGTTGCTCCACCGGATGGCTCGGTGCTTGATATAAACGAGAGTGCCTTTACCGAGAACGGTATAAGCATGGATTCGCAGAATGCAGAACTAAAGTTGACCGGACTAACAACATCCGAAGCTAAGAAGGAGATTACTCAATGGTTGGAACGAAAGGGAATTGGAAAGAAAACCATCCAATTCAAGTTGCGTGATTGGCTCTTCTCACGTCAACGGTATTGGGGCGAGCCGATTCCGATTATCTTCTTTGAAGACGGAACAAAGCGAGCTTTGACACCTGATGAATTACCATTGATGCTTCCCGATGTGGCGGATTTCAAACCCGCAGGCACCGGCGAAAGCGCACTAGCAACAGTTGAATCATGGGTGAATTTTATTGACCCAAAAACAGGTAAACGCGCACGCTACGAAACCAATACAATGCCACAATGGGCTGGCTCTTGCTGGTACTATTTACGTTTTGCCGACCCGCATAACAACGAGCGTTTTGTAGGTAATGATATTGAGAAATACTGGATGGGAACAGAACCAAACAGCGGTGGGGTGGATTTGTACGTAGGTGGTGCAGAACACGCTGTGCTTCATCTACTCTATGCGCGGTTTTGGCATAAGGTACTTTTCGACTACGGATATGTTTCTACCAAAGAGCCATTCCAAAAACTCTTCCATCAAGGATTGATACTTGGCGAAGATGGTGAGAAGATGTCGAAGAGTCGAGGCAATGTTGTTAATCCTGATGATATTGTTGCGGAGCATGGTGCGGATGCTCTTCGATTATTCGAGATGTTCTTGGGTCCACTCGAAGCTACCAAGCCATGGTCGAGCAAAGGTATTGATGGCGTGGTGCGTTTCTTGAATCGTTCTTGGCGATTGATGATGACCGAAGACCGAACCCTATCTCCAAATGTTCAAGATATACCACTTACCGATGAGCAAAACAGAATGCTCAATGCCACCATCAAGAAAATTGGAGAGGATATTGAGCAGTTGAGTTTCAATACCGCAATCGCCCAAATGATGATGTTCGTGAATGAGTTCACATCGGCGGAGATAAAGCCACGTTCAGCAATGGAGAAGTACGTGCTTTGTCTTGCATCATTTGCACCTCATATTGCTGAAGAACTTTGGAAAGCACTTGGTCATACATCATCCGTAGCACTCGAATCATTTCCGTCATTTGATGAGCGTGCATTGGTACAGGATACCATTGAGATTGTACTACAAGTCAATAGTAAAATTCGTGGTAAGGCAAATGCTCCGGCAGAGGCAACGCAAGATGAACTCGAACAAATCGCACTTGCCAACGCGGATGTCCAGAAACACATCGAAGGCAAAGACATCAAGAAGAAGATTATCGTTCCGGGTAAACTCGTGAACTTCATTGTCGGATGATTACCGAAGAGTTGAATGTATTAGACAAAACCTGATGGGAATCTCCTGTCAGGTTTTTCTAATAGCGGAATATTCTGTTAATTATTACTCTAACAAAAACCACATCTTCCGAATCTGGCGATGTGATTTAAACAACTTTGCACTGTTTTCTTCATTAACTCAATCACACTATCTTGAGAAAAATCCTGCTCATTGATGATGAAGTCAAGTTGAGAACTTTGCTGGCACGAATACTCAGCTTAGAAGGGTTTGATGTGTTGCAGGCATCTGACTGTAAATCCGCCTTAAAGAAATTGGAGCAAACAGATTTTGATGTAGTTCTTTGCGATGTAAAGTTGCCGGATGGAAATGGTGTTGAGCTGACGAAGAAAATTAAAGAGCAATATCCACTTTTGGAGGTAATCCTCCTTACTGCGTATGGCAACATCCCCGATGGTGTTCAAGCAATTAAGAATGGCGCATTCGACTACATAACCAAAGGCGACGACAACAACAAGGTGATTCCTCTTACTTATAGGGCAATCGAGAAGGTAGATTTAGCAAGGAAGGTTCAGCAACTTCAGAAGCAATTGGGTGAACGATATTCTTTTGATAGAATTATTGCCAAATCAAAATCCGTACAACATGTTATTGAGGTAGCCAAAAAGGTAGCTGTTACCGATACTACTGTTTTACTCACAGGCGAAACAGGAACAGGTAAAGAAGTATTCGCACAATCAATTCATCAGGCAAGCCAAAGAAGCAAGCAAAGTTTCGTTGCGATTAACTGTTCGGCGTTTAGTAGAGAACTGTTAGAAAGTGAAATGTTTGGTCATAAAGCAGGAGCATTTACCGGAGCTACAAAAGACCAGAAGGGACTTTTTGACGAAGCACACAACGGAACTATGTTCTTAGATGAAATTGGCGAAATGTCGTTGAGTTTACAAGCAAAGCTTTTAAGGATATTAGAGACGGGTGAGTTTATCCGAGTTGGTGAAACCAAACCAACCAAAGTGAATGTCCGTGTTATTGCCGCCACCAACCGAGATTTACGTAGAGAAATTGAGTTGGGAAATTTTAGAGAAGATTTATTCTACCGCATTTCGGCATTCCATATTCAGTTGCCACCTCTGCGGGAAAGAGTAGTTGATATAGAGCCACTTGCACGTGGCTTTTTAGCCATTTCGGCACTCAAGACAAATAAGAAAATCAAGAAAATATCGCAAGAATACATTGAAGCATTAAAACATCATGAGTGGAAAGGTAATATCCGTGAACTCAAGAATGTGATTGAACGAAGTGTGATTCTTTGTGATGATGAGCTATTACCAGAACACTTGCCCATCGAGTTGCAAACAGCTTCAATTCAGTCAGGTAAAGTTCTCTCTGCATTTGAATTAGCAAGTGCCGAAAAGCTCCATATCCAAAAAGTATTGAATTATACCAACGGCAATAAAACCAAAACAGCCGAACTACTCGGTATAGCTCTTACTACTCTTTACCGTAAACTTTCCGAATACGGTTTAGAATAACAACCCTACCATAATGATATGATTAACCCTTTCAAAATGATAGGGTTTTTTGTTGTCTAAAAATCAAGTGAAAATATAAGTCATTATCGAGCAATGCCTTACGTTGGTTCTGCAAAAGGTGGAATGCAACTTGGAATCTTCATAGCAAATAAACACACATCAATCTGAATAGGTAAGCACATCATAATCTGCAAAGAGATGGATGTTCAATCATTCAGTTGATGAGATGGTCAAACCTAATTGATGCAAATCCCATGACAGTATTATTCATTATTGCAATTGCGGTGTTTGGTTATATGTGCTATGTGCTAATCAAACCTGAGAAATTCTAAGAACTATGAACACAGAAATACTTGGCTCAGTCCTTATGTATGTAGCTGTTGTTGCTATGGCAATACCATTAGGTCGCTACATCGGCAAAGTTTTCACTTATGAAAACACTTGGTTGGATACGATATTCAATCCATTGGACAAACTCTTTTTTGCTCTTGGTGGAATTGACCCTACGAAAGAAATGAATTGGAAACAGCATCTGTCGGCATTACTCACCATCAATGCGGTGTGGTTTGTTCTATCAATGTTGGTGCTGACTAATATGAGTTGGTTACCATTGAATCCGGACGCCAATCCTTCTATGAGTATTGATTTGGCTTTTAATAGCTCGGTGAGTTTTGTAACGAATACAAATCTGCAACACTACTCCGGCGAAACAGCCATGTCGTATTTGGGGCAGTTAGTCCTGATGCTTTTTCAATTCATCAGCTCAGCCACAGGAATAGCTATTTGCGCTGTAGTATTTGTGGCTATGAAAGAGCGTACTGCAGATACTTTGGGGAATTTCTATTCATTCTTTGTTAGAAGTTGTACCCGAATTCTTTTACCCCTTGCCTTGGTGGTTGCTACTTTATTAGTGTTCAATGAAACTCCCATGACATTTGAAGGTAAGGATACGATTACGACATTGGAAGGACAAAAACAGCAAGTCAGTCAGGGACCGGTTGCCGCTTTCGTAGCAATTAAGCAATTAGGGACAAACGGCGGAGGATTCTATGGACCCAACTCTGCTAACCCGATGGAAAACCCCAGTTACTTTACCAACATTATTGAATCAATCTCAATCCTACTGATACCGATTGCTATGCTATTTGCTATGGGATATGTGTTGCAAAGAAAGAAATTGGCGTGGAGCATATTTGGGGTGATGACACTTGGATTTTTACTCTTGCTTATTCCTTGTATATATGTTGAAATGAATGGCAACTCTGCTATAAGCCACATGGGTATTCAGCAAAACATGGGAAGTATGGAGGGTAAAGAAGTACGATTTGGAAGTGCCGCATCTGCTACGTGGGCAATATTCACCACTTGTACCAGCAATGGCTCCGTTAATGCTATGCACGATAGCATGACACCATTATCAGGCATGTTCACGATGTTAGGTATGATGATGAACTGCTTTTACGGTGGAGTAGGAGTTGGCTTCCTGAACTTCTACATATTTATCATCTTGTCTGTGTTTATTGGTGGCTTGATGGTGGGCAGAACTCCTGAATTTTTAGGTAAGAAGATAGAAGCCAAGGAAATGAAAATAGCAATGGCAGTAGCTTTACTCCATCCTTTCTTGATATTGGCGGGTACAGCTCTTTCAAGCTATTTATATGTTGGGAATCCTGTTGAGTATGCAGGTTGGTTAAATAACCCGGGTTATCATGGATACAGCGAGATGTTGTATGAGTTCACTTCATCTAGTGCTAATAATGGAAGTGGCTTTGAGGGCTTGGGAGATAATACTATGTTTTGGAATCTTGCTTGCGGTGTGGTGATGCTATTGGCTCGCTATCTGCCAATCATCGGTCCCGTAGCTATTGCAGGATTCTTA
>JAEUSO010000140.1:0-3203 GCA_016788605.1 Candidatus Kapaibacterium sp.
TTGAATACAGCGCAATCCTTGCCCGCGCCGATACGGGAAGCGGTGTACTCTTTACATTCAATGTGCGTCCGCGAGATACATTGCGGATACCTTTATGGGTTGCGCGGATGAACCTGAACCCCACGTCATTTGTGCGAATCACTGCGGGAACAGGACGGTCGTTCATGGCGCAAGCAAACTTCAGCGGACGGATTTCCGTAACAGGTGATGCAAATGGAATTCCACTATCATTCAGTGGCATCCGCTTCGAGAATTTCTTGATTCAAACAACCGCACCGTATGTGTCGTGTGGCAGCTTCTCGTTTGCAAGTCCGCAGCATGGTTTCTTTAATGAGGACGGCGGCGGTTCGATGAATGAACTGTTACCTGCATCATATACGCCCGACCCCGAAGCAATGTATCCCTACACACCGATGCCTCCTCCGCAAACAGGCGGCGGCTCGTCGTCGTCGTCGGGTCAGAACGGCGGCATGAGCGGATTCCCGGTCAGCATATCGAACATTGGTATTGCAAGCGGAACACGCGATAGGGGACGACCGGGTTTGGGAATACGCTTCACGATCAGTGTGAACTTGCAGCCCGGCAGCAATGCCATCAGCGGCGGAACAACATTGAGCGTTTGGGGTGCACTTGAAACAGAAGGCGGACCGATGCGCGCCGTATTCGATGGTGTTGATCTTGATTCTATCGGCATACGCGCAGACATGGGCGCGGTGGAGATTGAAGGAAGCGTGGCGTTTTACCGACGCGACCCGACGTTCGGAACAGGATTCCGCGGGCGCTTGATGGCAAACTTTGTGAAGATGCTCCGTGTAGAGGCGACAATGCAGTTCGGTGCAAAACCGATTCGTGCCGGCGCAGCGGAAGAGTTTCGCTATTGGTATGTGGATGCACGTGCCACGCTCTCGTCGGGTATTATGATTTTCAGCGGTGTTGGTATTTACGGATTCGGTGGCGGCGCATGGTATAACATGGTGCGCGAAACTCCAAGCTCGACCGGCTCTGGATTAAGTTCCGGCGACCGCGCTCTGCTGACGGGAAGCGGTTCTTCAGCTCCGGCAGCAACTCCCGGAAGCACAGCATCGGGTACGCGCTATGTGCCGAGCTATTCGGCAAGCGGTGAAACATTCGGCTTCTATGGTATGATAACCGTCGGCACGTATCCAACCGCCGATGCGTTTAACTGTGATGTTCGTCTTGAAGTATCGTTTGCAGGAGGTGCCATTCGGGAAATCCGGCTTCGCGGCGACGGCTATATGCTTGCGGGAATCAACAACCGTGCACAGGCAAAAGTGACGATGATTGCAGAAATCTCATACAACTTCCCCGATAGAATTTTTAACGGTCTTTTTGATGTGCGAATCAATGCCGGTGTGGTCACAGGTGGTGGACGTATGGTGATGTATTTCTCGCCGACGACATGGCACATTAAAATCGGTGATCCAGAAGCTGAGCGGGTGACAATCAACCTTCTCGACATCATACAAGTGCAAGCGTACATGATGTGCGGGATGAACTTGCCGAATACAGTCCGCGTACCGCGCGAGATTACAGAAGTTATAGCCGTACCACCACCACCACGGGGGCTGTCGCAATTACAACGCGGCGACGGGTTTGCCTTTGGCGCAAGTTGCTCGATTCCACCCGGACCCAATCCGCTCGAAGCGCAGTTCCTGATATTCTATGCGTCATTAAAATTCTTTGCGGGCTTTGATTTCTCATTGCTGAATTACGGACCGAATGCATCGTGTGCAAACACAGGTGGCGCGATGGGTATTAACGGTTGGTATGCAATGGGGCAGATGTATGCCCGCGTTGATGCATCAATTGGTCTCTTTGTGGACTTGTGGTTTGTTCAGGGGCGGTTTGAGATTCTTGGACTTCGCGCGGCAGCGTATATCGCGGCGGGCTTACCCAATCCATCGTGGATGCAAGGTGCGGTTGGCGGTGAATACCGGATCCTTGGCGGTGCGATACGCGGTAATTGCCAATTCCAGTTTAGTATTGGCGAGGAATGTCGTCCGCTTGTTGAAAGCGGCACAGCCGGTATTGATTGGTATAATGAAATCTCACCGAATAATGGCGCAACAGATGTCAGCATCTTTGTTCAACCGTCTGTGGCGGCTAACCTGCCAATTCAAAAACCGTTTTACTTGGAAGAACCTGACGGCAACGGCGGTACACGTGTAAAAATCTATCGCTTGAAAACCCGTGTCTTCTCGTTGCAGCGCGCAGGTGGTGCAATGGTGGATGGTAGTTCCGCTGTGAATAGCCGTGATGCAAGCTATGTAACGATGACACCGACTGCACAACTAGCACAACGCACGCAATACACAGCCACATACACTGCATTTGCACAGTCATTCAATCAGGCGGCATTGAGCGGTGCGGCATTAAACAGTTTCCGAAGCATGAACGATGAGCAACGTCTGACGTTCTTGAATACGAATTACAACACCGATGCAAACTGGTCGAATGTGACATATCAAACAGGAGACAGGCGCGGACAGCAAGTGGAGAGGAGCATTGCCTCGACATTTACAACCGAAACATTGCCCGACTCCATCCGTCCGCAGGAAGTCGCGCTCTCGTACCCGCGTAACAGGCAACGCTTCTTTTTACAAGACGAATGCCGCAATGGCACTATCAGTTTGTTGAACAACCGTGCCGACCTCTTTCCAACCGGTTCGGGAATGACTCGCTATGAATATGTTCTGCGATTTGTCACATTGCCGGGCAATCAGCGAATGGAAACACCATTCTCGTACTCGCCGTCCGCCCCGCCGTATTATATCGGCGAAACCCGCACGTTTAACACCGCCGCAGAGTCACGTGCATGGATGAACCGTGGCGGAGCAATAACATTCGATATTCCGCAGCTTGCCAATAATCAACTCTATGCTGTACAGATAATCCGGCGCAGAATCACTGCATCTGCAGCCATTGCCGGTGCTGCAGGTTCGTTTGTCGGGGCGGCACTCGGTTCGGGCGGCGCGCCAAGAGCGGGCGCGGGTGGTTTGGCAGGTGGTGTCGGTGCACTATCGTCAGGACTTCTCTCAAGTATTCGCGGTTCGATTACAACAAATCTATATAGCTCTATGCTCAACCGTTACCGTTCGTCGGTTATTATCGAAAAGAAATCTATCACCGGTTTTGATTTGGGCAGAACGGTTGAAGATAACGAGAAACTCCTGTACCTCATG
>JAEUSO010000140.1:3213-8500 GCA_016788605.1 Candidatus Kapaibacterium sp.
AAAACCAGCCGACATAATACCTTGCGGCAAAAACTTGCCACATTGACCAACGGTACAACCTCGGTAACACCCGCAACATGGAATTTGCAGATATTGAAAACATCATACACGGGAGCAGAACTCTTCGACCCGTTTGATGTGGAATACCAGACCGTAGAACTTGGTACGAACAACGTAACAAATACATATCCAATTCCTGCGCTGATAACCTACAATGCGTGGTCGCGTACATCGCAGTGGCATCGTGATTATGTGAACCCGATGATCTATGAAGCGATTGACTGGATGCGATATACATTGGGACAATCGCGAATGATGTCGCGCAGAAGAACGTATTGGGAAGATGCAATACAACGGAACGAGACATTTATGGATGCACCGGCAACGGAACGGGGAATCAGCGACGGAGAAATATCATCGGTTGCCAACCCTGCATTTGCTCGTTCGCTCACCATGATGCAACGGCTTAACTTTTCGATAACCACAACACGCTCCGGTTCAGGAATAGGCATATCAGGCGGAAGTGTGACACGAAGGGCAAATCAGTGGGATATAGATTATGTGCAACCCGCCCATATCGGATTCCTAGATTTTGGCATCGCGCGAACGTCCGCTGCCCGGCTTGTTGCATCATACTGCGGTGGCGGTGATGTCGGCTTTGATGCGCGGACTTGTGCGCGGCTCCGGCAGATTGCCACACAAACGTGGCGGTATCCCGAATCCATCCGTCCAAGCAGATATGATTTTATACTTTACTACAACTACTGCCGCGACCCCGATGCCGGCATGAACGGTATTGAACGATTGTACTTCACCTATTAACCGACGCACGTAATGACAATCACACTCTCGAAATTGATTGCGTGTTGCTCGTTCCTGCTGATGGCGGGAGGCGTGCAATTCACCATTGCCCAACCAAAAAAGAAACAACCCAAAACCGCTGCAACGCCGGAGACGAAAAGTACACCGGATGCAGCGAAACAAGCACGTGCCGACAGCATTGCGCGGCTGCTTGATGATGTTCCGTTTTTAGCACAACTGCGCGTGCTTGCCAAACCGTCGAACGATTCGATTGTCCTGCGGTGGGCACCCACGAAATCGGGTCCGTGGAGGGCGTATAACAACATCGGCTATGTGGTCGAACGTCAGGTGATTGAAAATGACGGCGATGTGCAACCCTTCAAACGGCTGACGGCAACACCGCTCAAACCCTGGACGATTGACGAATGGAAACAGCGAAGCAAACCCGACCAACAGTTTGCTGCGATTGCACTGCAATGCCTATACGGTCGGTTGTCTGTTCCCGATCCTAAGAAACCGCTGAACGCGATTGTTGATGCAGCACAAGAGTTAGAAAACAAGTTCGGCTTTTCGCTTTTCGCCGCCGATAACGATGCCCACGCAGCCAACGGTCTCGCACTGCGTTATGTGGATAAGGATGTACAACCGGGTAAGACCTATCTCTACCGTGTTCTCCCTGCCCGAAGCGATTCGCTGTTTATTCTTGATACGGGTTTTATTGCCGTGAGTGCAGGGAAGTCCGACCCGCTGCCCGCACCCTCAAATCTGAGTGCCGAAGAGATGGAGGGAAAGGTGTTACTGCGATGGAAGAATCCTTTAGATTTCTATTCTGGTTTCTATGTGTATCGCACTGGCAGCGATGGTAAAGAACAGAAGTTAACTCCGTTCCCGCTTGTTGCCATGACACCCGCAAACCTGAAAACAAAAGTTGATCCGTACCATGATGATACAACTGCCGGATACTACAAAACATGGACGTACTCCGTCCGCGGGATTGACCCCTTTGGCGAACTCTCCGAACCCGCGATTATCAAGGCGATGGGGCGCGACAAAACAGCGCCACCTATTCCTTTTATCAATAAGCCAGTCATTTTTGGGAATATCGTGACGCTTACGTGGGAAATGAAAAAGGATGTGCCGGACCTTGCCGGATTTGTTATCGAACGAAGCGACTCGATGTACTCGCGCTACCATCCGTTGCACGAGAAAACGCTGCCGCGAACAGTAACCGCATTCCGTGATTCATCGGCAACCGCCGACGAGCCGTTTTACAGCATTATGGCAATAGACACCGCCGGAAACCTGAGCGAACCCTTCCCGCTTTACGTTGAGATTGCCGACACGCTGCCGCCATCCGTACCGGAAATCATCAGCGCAACGATTGACACATCGGGCATTGTGAAACTGCTTTGGAAATTTGGCAAGGAGCGCGACCTGCTTGGCTATCGGGTGCTTTGGGCGAATGATTCCACTCATGAGTTCACGCAACGCACCAACCTTGTTTTGCAGGATACTGTGTTTTATGATTCCGTCTCGGTGCAAACACTGACGCGGCATATTTACTACAAAATTGTGGCAGTGGATAACAGGTACTACCACAGTCAGCCGACGCGGATAATCAGTATTCGCCGACCCGATGTGATACCGCCGGAATCACCGGTGTTCAGCGATGTGTTTGTCACGGATTCGAGTATTGTGTTACGGTGGGAACACTCCCGCTCGGATGATGTGAAAGAGCAAATGTTGTACCGTCGGGTAAAGGGTGAGTCGTCATGGATGCTCGTGAAGAAGTTCGCACCGACGACCGGAGAATACACCGACACGGCGGTTCGCAAACTCACGTACTACCAATACCAACTGCAAGCGGCGGATTCGACGGGATTGCTCTCGCCTCGCTCGAACGCGGTGGAGGGGCGACCGTATGATACTGGCATCCGTCCGCCGGTGAGCAACCTGAACATTCGCTACGATGATAAGTCGAACAGTATAGCATTAGCGTGGACGTACACGCCGCTTCTGAACGAGAAATACTGGTTTGTGATTTACCGTGCCTTCGAGGATTTTCCTTTGCGGCAGTACCGTGCGGTTGGTCCGCGAGATATGAAATTCACCGACACTGATTTAGTTGGCAAGGGCAGATACCGCTACAGCGTCCGCGTTTTCACCAACATCGGTGAATCACACACCGCCGACATAAAGGAAATCGAGATTCGGTAGGGGAAAGAAGTTGGAATAGCTTGAATATAAAAATCCCCCGTACAAATGATATGGTACGGGGGAAAGCAGAAAAACAGATTTACGGATTTGGATTAACTATCAGCTTACCGTGCTATCATAATTTTCTGCGAACAGGTGCGTAAGCCACTGCTAACGCGAAGGAGATACACACCATTCGAGAGGGAATCAACAGGGATACGAACACTGCCTTCTGCTATGCCGTCGCCATTGGTGGTGAAGACCAATGAACCAACTGCATCATAGAGTGCGAGCCGTACCTCTTCTGTACCGTCCATAATCCGATAATCAACAAGAAATGAGGATGATGCCGGATTGGGAGCAACAGCAAGTTCCATAGTATGCCGACCTTGCTCATCACTAACGGATGAGGTTGGTATCGGCTCGAAACTGAAAACGTCGCGCTGATTAGTCAATAGTCGTAAGCGCGAACCATTATCTGTACGTAGGAAAAATATGTTGCTAATTCCTGATGCCATATCATTACCCGGACTACCAACGTGGTATAATCTATCCCATGGCTCGCGTACCCAAGTTGCGCCACCATCTTCAGTACGGTATATCATTAGCTCATTGCCATAGTAGGCACCACCACTACTGTCAGTCCCATAGTTACGATATCGTGGTATAAGAAACATACCTCTTCTTGTATCAGCAAATGCGAAATGAGTTATAGCATCAAAAGGAGCGCGACGCTTGCGCCAAAGTTCTTTTTGAGTTACACCACCATCAGTTGAAACTCGTAGTACCTCGTCGTTACGTATATCACCCCTGCCACCGTCAAAGAATACCTCACCTCCGCCCATAAGCAAAGTACCGGCTGTGTTAGCAACATCTATCAATGTTACTTTGTTTGCAACATCGAAACATCGTTTTGCCATCGGTTGCCATGTTAGCCCTTGGTCGGAGGTATATGCACCTGATGGCGTACTTGATGGGTCATCCAAAGCATTAGGGGTTGTGAATAAATAAACTCTGCTTGGACCCGGTCCACCACTTGTCATCTCCGGTATTGTCCTGCCTTTGAGAAAAGTGGGAAATGGAACAGGGTAAAGCGTATCAATAAGTTGACTGCCTACAGAGTAATAGTTCCAACGGTAGAGCTTGGGAACGGTATCTGTTGGCGTAACAGTCATAGTCATCAGCAAACCTTGATTGGGTTGTGTATGACGCATCATAACGGGACCTTCACTGAGCGGAAATCTCTTGGTAAAGAATGTGGTATCAAAGATCCAAGTCGCGCCTATATCAAATGTTCTTAAGATGAATGGTTTGCCCTCGAAAATTGGATTAAAGTTGCTGTCAATTTTAATAAACTTTTCAATGCTTCCATAAATCACAACTGTTGATGGCGATGGATAGAATACATCACTCAATATCAATGCTTCGCCACTTTTACGTGTAACTGTATCTTCCCATACTTTCGTCCATGTTCTGCCTGCATCAGAAGACAAACGCACACTCCATCGCTTGGGATCGTTTGTGGTGGAATACCAATTGGATTGTCCAATCTGGACCGCATTTAATGTTGTGGCAACTGCTGTTTTTGTGGCATAAAAAACCGTATCATTACCGCGATACACCCGCGTCCACCTACCCGAAACAGAGTCAATTGGTTCATCGTAGAATTTATCATTTTCGTCCGTGAATTTCCACGGTTGTGCAATTGTAACGGCTGTGCAGAGTAACATCATACACAGGAATTGTAGGAGTTTCATTGGGGTATTGGGGTAATAGATAAAAACAAACTGGATATATAACGCTCAAAGGAAAAAGGGCTGTATGTTTTCATACAAGTTCACACAGATATGCTTACAAACAATTGTACAACATTATTGGTTTCGTATCTCAATCTATGCGGCAGAATAGAGCAACGATTTTGTTTATCAATTATACATTGTACCCGACAAAGTCAGGTATTAGTTGTTATTTATTTTTTCTGTGCAAAAATCTATTGTTTCATCAATTGGGAAAAAACTCTATATCGCCTGTTTTGTCAGGTCAATATTTGATACTTTCTATCCCTTTAGTTGCCTTTTAGAAATCAGATTTTTAGGTGCATTATGTTGCCTTAGAATGATAGCTTGCAATACCACATGATCTTATTGAGTGCAGATAATGGTTTCATACAAGAGATGGATTAATGTTGAGAGGTGTTTAGCAAGAAAATAAGGTAGTTAGTATTCTGAGTTATACCGACTACCAATGTTTTATATACTGCTTTTACTATGGATGTGCAGGTGGTAGTGGG
>JAEUSO010000141.1 GCA_016788605.1 Candidatus Kapaibacterium sp.
TCGCGTACCGTACAGGATATACTCGATGCGGGCGACGACGAGTTGCGCCGTATTATTGATGAGTTGAATACACCGCGTCCTGCAAACGGCTCGGCTACTGATGGCGACCAACAATCCGAATCAACTTCGGGCAGGCAGAAACAACGAGAGTATCAACGGACACCTCCTCCGCACGATAGATCCGCTCCGCGCTACGACCGCACTGTACAGAACGCATACACCGCCTTAGGTTTGAAGCCGTCCGCCACGATTGATGATATAAAATCGGCATACAGAAAGCTGATGTTGACATATCACCCCGACCGCGTGGCGCACCAAACGCCCGCGCAGCAAGAACAGGCAAAACGAAAAGCACAGGAAATCAATATCGCTTACGAAATTTTACAGAAGGTTCGGAAATTCTAACGCTGCCAATTCGTCAAACTTCAACCACTCCAAACCAAGAATGTCAATCAATCCTATGAAATCAACCACACTCTCTGAAGTTCTTGTTGTCGTTGCCGTTGCGGCAGGGCTTGCGATTGTCCACAATCTCTACTTCGCTAAGGAAAAGTCAAAAATTGACTGGGTGTATGCACCGCGTCCTGTCGGCTCTGTTGTAACAGACACATCATTTTTTACAACATCATTACCACCTGATACAGTTAAAGATATACAGCAACCAACAACAACAGCAACAACCGGTATCAGCCCCGACTCGGCGGCACGGCTTGCAAAACTTGAATTCTTGAAGAAAGATTCTCTGAAGGCAGCAAAGGTGCGGATAGCAGATTCGCTTGCAAAACTCCGTGCTAGCACATTATCAATACAACCCTCCCAACAAACAAGTTCTACTCGCGAAGATTCAACAATCAAACTGCCTGTACCTATTGATTACAATCGTGTTGTTTCACTGCTTAAGATGCCCAATGTCACCTTCATTGATGCACGGAAAACGGAGGAACATAACAAGGGACATTTCCCCGGCTCGAAGCACGTGGATATTCAGGCGTTTCAGGGCGACCCCGCCTATCGCGGGCAGTGTATGCAGTTACTGTATTCATTACCAAAGGACCAACCTGTTGTCGCGTATTGCGGAGGTGGAAATTGTGAACTCAGTCATGAACTTTGCGACGAACTTATCCGCATCGGATTCAAAAAAGTTTGCATCTACCTCGGCGGATGGAACGAGTATTCTGAAAAACAAGGATTGAAGAAATAGGACTATGGCACGTTCCGACGCAAACATCTACCAACTGCTGCAACTGCGCTACGGTATCATCGGCAACTCCGATGCAATGCAAGAGGCAATCAAACGATTGGCGCAGGTTGCACCCACCGACCTCAGCGTTTTGATTACAGGCGAGACCGGTACCGGCAAGGAAGTATTCGCCAATGCGGTGCATACCATGAGCAACCGCCGTAAAGCACCATTTATCAGTGTGAACTGTGGTGCGATTCCCGAAACGCTCCTCGAATCAGAACTCTTCGGTCACGAAAAAGGCGCGTTCACCGGAGCAACCGACCAACGCAAGGGCTTCTTCGAGGTAGCGAACAACGGAACGATATTCCTTGATGAAATCGGTGAGATGCCCGTGGGTACGCAGGTAAAACTCCTCCGTGTTTTAGAGAGCGGCGAGTTCAACCGGCTCGGCTCAACACAACTCATCAAAGTTAATGTGCGTGTGGTCACGGCAACCAACCGCGACCTTGAATACGAAGTGCGCCGTGGCAACTTCCGTCAGGATTTGTACTTCCGGTTGAACTCTGTGCAAATCCATCTGCCGCCGCTGCGTAAGCATCCCGACGACATTCCGTTGCTTGTTGAGTTTTTTGCTAACCGTATTTGCGAGCGTAACGGATTCCAGTACGACGGCATCACCGACGACGCGCTCGACATCCTTGAACGGCATTCGTGGAAAGGCAACATCCGCGAACTCCGCAACCTTGTGGATACGCTGGTTACGATTAACCAAGGCGGCACAATCACCGCCGACGACATCATGCGCTACATCACGCCCGAACGCCATGACGACGAGTATCCGACTACCGCGCTCATCCACGTGCCGCAACCACAGCATTACGGCAGCGCGCATACATCCTCCACACCCACTGCGGGCGACCTTGACGGCAATATCATCTACAAATCATTGCTGCAAGTACAGCAAGATATGTCCGCCATGAAACAGGCGTTCGCCGCACTCGTCGAGCGACTTGCCGCCATGCAATTCGCGCAGCAAGAATCCATGCATCAAACCATCACCGACGATATTGTTTGGGATAAACACGACTACCGGTTAGAGGAAATGGAGCGTAAGTTCATCGTCGCCGCCATCAAGCGATTCGAGGGCAACCGCCGCAGTGCAGCCAAGGCACTCGGCATCAGCGAGCGCACACTCTACCGCAAATTGATAGAGTATAAACTGACGGAGATTGTGTAGCTGCTAATAAGTGCTGTGTATCTACACTGCTTTTTCTTCCGCTCTGCACTCCCCTACGTTTCCGCGAAGTCGGACACTTGCCGTCCCGCCCGACATTTCAATAATCATATCGGCATCGGCGACCGAGTTAAGCCGGTGGGCGATAATCAACACTGTCACACCGGCAAACTCTTCCCGTATCGTGCGCTGTATCAGTGCGTCGGTTTGCACATCCACGCTTGCGGTTGCCTCATCCATGACAATGATGTGTGCATCGGTAAGGATGGCGCGAGCCAAGCATAACAGTTGCCGCTGCCCTTGCGAGAAGTTGTAGCCGTTTTCCGTAACCGCAGCATCAAGCCCGCCAAGCGTGCGGATTGCTTCGTCCATCGCAACACGTTTCAGAGCAGCCCATACGGCAGAGTCGTCGTATTGGTTAAAGCGATCGAGATTGGAACGTATGCTACCAATGAACAGCGTGGGGTCTTGCGGGATAACAGCCATCGCCGCACGCAACCGTTGTAGCGGTATGCACGCAATATCCACCCCGCCGATATGAATCCCTCCTTGCTCCACTTCTACAAAGCGAAACAGCGTTTGAAACAGCGTTGTCTTTCCGCTTCCTGTCCGCCCCACAATACCCACACGCATTCCGTGCTGTATCGTGAAGTTCACGTCGCGCAGCACAGTAGGCAACTGCGGCGCATAGCGGGCGGTGACATTCGAAAATGTAATGTCGGCAAGGGGACGGTCGGTTTGGGGTGAATCAATCCAAACGGTGTGCGAATCAAGAACGGGACTGCGTGCGGTTTGCGGCTCGGACGCAATGCTTCCATACGTACGCAATCGTTCATACGCAGTCATGCGCGATTCCACTTCGCTGAACGAGCGCACGCACCAGTTCAGGTTACCCCAGAACGTCATTGCATAAGTCATTACCATTGCGGCAAATCCCGCCGTCATCGAGCCGGTGCGTATCATCAGGATAAGGACAAGTATCGTTGTCAGCGCAATCACACCGCTTGCCAACGGAGCACGCGACGAGAACCATCGGTTCAACATCACACTTCCCCAAAACATCTGTTGGTAATAGCGTAGTTTTTCTATAAAGAGTTCGCTGAAGTAGTCCTGTTTGTTGTATGCACGGATTGTTGTCAGTCCGCCGATTGTCTCTTTGTAGTGTGCGTACCGCGGCGAGCGTGCTATGCTCTCCAACCGTTTCGCCTCGCGGGCGGAGCGGCGGTAATCGCGTTGAATCCGGTAATACACGGCAAGCACGGGGATGGCAATAAGCATGACTATGGGCGCGGTGACTGCAATCAATACCAATGTGCCGAGCATGAGCGCGAACGATCGGATTCCGCTCTCGAAGTTCCACGCTAACTCGTCGTCAACCGACTGCATGTCGCGTGCAAAACGGTTCAAGATTCTGCCCATGGGTGTTGTATCGAAAAACCGCATTGGCGCATGGAGTACCGCCCATAGTGTCTGGTTATGAATCAAGCGTCCGGCGTTGGTTGCACGAAGCATCCATACAACACGTTCGATATAATTTGCACCAAGCACAAGCACGCCGATACCGCCGTAAAGGAGAAGCGCAGCAAACTGACCGCCCATCCAATCGAAAGGTAGCGTACCCGCCTTCAGAGAATCGCTCCACCACCCCAACCAACCGGTTTGAATGATGGGTAGCACGACAACGAACAAGCACGTCAATCCGAGTGCAATGTATCCGCGCAGTGCAGCATACCGTCCGCCGCCTTGCGATGCAAGCCCGTTCACATAATTCCAAAAGAGTTCCGCTTTGATAGTGCCTATGGCACGGTCTTCCTCATCCACAAGCCGCCCGTCGCTCTCACGGTCGTTCAAGGCGGCAACCTGTTGCTTTGCTATTTCAACCTGTGTGGCAATGTCTTCTGCGTGGGAGTGTTCGGCAATGAAGTCGCGGAATCTGACGCTTTCTGCAAGGCAATCACTGTACGTTCCTTGTGTTTCGATCTTGCCTTCATGCATGAACACAATTCTATCGAACCGGTGAAGATGGGCAAGGCGGTGAGTTGCCACAATGCGGGTGCAATCGCTCCACCTGCCGAACAGCAAATGCCCGATAAGGTATGTTTCGGTATTCACATCAACAGCAGCAAGCGGGTCGTCGAGTAATACCACTTTTGCGCGGCAGGCGGCGGCACGGGCAAGGGTCAATCTCATTTTCTGACCGCCCGAGATGTTCACGCCACGCTCGCCGATTTCGGTATTCAACCCGGCGGCAAGCTGATGAATATCCTCGGCAAGGGCGCAGTCGGCGATGATGGAATCAATATCCGCTTCCACCTGTTCGCCAGCATTGCCAAAGAGGATATTATCGCGCACAGTGGCATTCAGGATATACGGCTCTTGGGCAACATACGCAAGGCGGACTGCGGTATCCGGTTCGCCGATACAAACCGTTCCCGAACAGAGCGGAACTTCACCCAAAAGGGCATGAAGCAATGTTGTCTTGCCTGCGCCAACCGCACCAACAATTGCAACACTCTCGCCTGCTTCAACCGTCAGGGTCACACCGTCAAGCGCACGCAATGTTGAGATGCCTTCATCAGATACACGTGTGTATTCTACCACTGTGTTTTGCAGTTGAACACATGCAGCGGCATTCGAGTCGCTCCGTTCCGTCGGATTCCCGTAGACCGGCATGGAAAAAAATCCGTGCAGACGCTCGGCTGCAACGCGGGCATGGGCAAGATTGCGAATGAAATGCGGTAACGCGCTCACCGGCTGTTCAAGCTGCATAAATAGAAGCAACGTCGGAAAAATAACCGATGGCGTAAGTGTCCCGCCAAACCACACGAATGTTCCGAATCCGGCAAATGCAACAACGGTTGTGGTACTTAAAAACAACATCGTACTAAGTGCCTCGCCGCGAATCAACTCGATGTACATACTAAGTTCTTTGCTCCGCACGTCGTCCACTTCGGCTGCGATACTTCGCTCCCACACGTAGTATTTAATTACGCGGATACCGCCTAAAATTTGCGACATCAAAGTGATGCGGTTATCGCGGTGTTTCCATAATTCAGTATCGTAACGGGTGAAGGCGCGTGCAGTGATATGGGTAATGGGAGCCATCAGTATCAATGCAGCAAGAGCGGCAAGCGCAGCCCATCCTAAAAACACAAATAACATGATGATGGCTGCAATACATAGCAGTATGCCGTTCCATATCTCCGGTATGAAGAATGCCGCTTCGCCAACCCCGTCGCTGTCGCTTGCTATATGATTCACAAGATCGCCTGTTTGCGTTGTCATTTGGGCATCCCTTGTCATACGCAACGTGCGGCGGTACACGTTCATATTTATGCCATTGGCAATGCGTGACCATGTTTGTAAAGCATAATAGTAATAATGCTGAACGGTAATCCCCTCGGCAACGACAATACATGCAAGCAACGAACCGAGCAGCAGTGCATAGCCAAGATCGGCAAGCGGTGAGACGGAGTTTAACTGTGTTAATGCGTCAAGTAGTTGCTTCATCAGTATAGGTCCGCACAACGAGAGCGGAATACGGATTGTATCAGTGATGAATCCCATACGTGCGGGTTCGCCGGCAGCCCAATACGCATCCCATACATAGCGGTATGGCGTTGATGAATCAAGCCGGCGGTATTGCTCTTCCACATCAAGCGGGTCGAGCTGTTGAATGAGCGGCGGCATGTCCTCCGCTTGCAAGGGTCGTTGCGAACCAAGCCGTATCAGCGGCGCAACGTGACTGAAGATGAGTTTTCTAAAAAGTGATAGCATGAGAATTGATTGACATCGTTATGAAATAAAAAAGCCCGAACATCTGTATGACATCCGGGCTTGAACTTGCTCTGTGGCAGTTAGTTCATACGTGCCGTGTTCCCGAATGAAACCGTAGCGATACCAAACCAAACACGCCGCTTGACACGAGGCAGTATGCCGGTCGGTTGGTTGTGTGTGTTGATGTTAGTTTCATAAGGGTAAATAAGATTCGTTATTAAATTGGTCAGCGAGTAATCCGCGTGAGTGTTTCCGGTTATGAACCAAGGACATGCGTCGGTATTTGCGTTGGTTACACTCCATGATGTGACAGTTGCTCCGGCAAGGACATGCGTTGCGCGGGAATAATCACGACGTTCGTTTGATCAATGACCGTAGGATACAGATGCGATGCATTTGCCCCGCGAACTTACGCCCGCGACGCAGAAAGGCAAGAAAAAAAGTAAAGCTTTTTTACCGGCAGTTATCACCAGCCAACCGGATTATTCCAATATCACACTTTGCGTGTACACAGCACTGCCTTGCTTGATACTCAAGTAATATGTTCCTCTCGGATAGATGCTTACATCCATCGTCGAGTTGAACTCACCCTCGCTTGCGGGATAGGATTTCTCGAACACGGCGCGTCCCGAAACATCCGTAAGCGATACGCTGAATGCACGCGCATCGGTATTCGGAAATCCGAAACGGAGCGCGTTTGTCGCCGGGTTCGGCGATACGTTCAACACAGTATTCGTTATCGGTATCTGGCTGTTGAGGTTGCTCTTTTCAGATTCTTTCTCTTTATCTGCGTCCTTCAGTACCGTAGGGATTGCAGGCGGTATCGGCTGTTGTGCCGCAGCAAGCGATTGAGCGGCATCAGCAGGATAGACGGGTGGTGTTGGCGGCAACGGCGGTTTGGGTACATCGCCCGATGTCACTGTTATTACCTTAACACACTGCGCTTCCAGCGCAGCAAGCATGCCTTTCCGCTGCTCGCCGATATTCGAGAGCCGTGCGTCAATTGTCATCTGTTTGCCGCCGCGCTCAAGAAGCACGCGCACAATATCGCCCGGCTTATGCGAGCGGATAGTTTTGATTGCCGATTCTGTAGTTACAACACTAACGTCGTCAATACTGATAATCACATCGTTGCTTGCAATACCCGCAAGCGACGCGCCCGTACCGTCTATCGGCTTCACCACATGCACCTTCCCCTCATACTCGTTGATGTTCACGCCAAGGAACGCAGTTCCGCGCAATACCTCCAAGCGTTCGCACGGGGTTTTGTTCATCAACGCACCGTCCATGTAGTCGCTGTATCCACTATTGTATGGTTGTACATTCACCAAGCGGGCAAGGTCTTTCAAATAAGCCAAATCGCGTAAGTACTCCCTGTTGGAATACCCGCGCTCCTGCGCCGGACGCGCACCAAGCGTTGCATTCACCATAACGTCGCCGCCGTCGCGCTTCACCGTAACCGCAATCACATCACCCGCCTTGTGCGAGCGGACAACCCGCGACAAATCATCATACGTCGCAATGGTTTTACCATCCATAACCGTCACCACATCGCCCGCACGCAAGCCCGCTTTCGCTGCGCCCGATTCCTTCACCACCTCCGTGATGCTTACACCGTTTTGATCTGATGAAAGCACCACACCCAAATATCCCTGACGCGGGTTAGCCGCAGCATTGAGCGGAGTCAGTGGAGTTAGTGGTGTCAGTGACGTTAGTTGCGTTGCTTGTACCGGTGCGGCTGTGCGGCACGCGGGGTTTGCATTGCGTTTTGTACGCGGACCCGCGGCGGCGGGTTGCATCAGCACAGCAACTGCTGCCGCACTCCATACCAAAGTTGAGAGTCGCATTATTGACCTCCGAAAAAATAAATAAGGGGGAGTTCGTACTGCCTCAATCACCGGACAGCCAAACGTTGATTCCGTTGTTCAGAGCATTCGCTCTTTTTATACCGCGAACATACGCCAATCCGGTACGTAGGTTTGTTAATCCAAGCGTTAAACAATGTTAAATCCGGCACCGTGTGTAGTTTCTCCGCCACTACCCTCCCCTTGCCGGAAAGCGCAGTCCGGCTCTACCCAACCGTTCTTGCGCTAAATTTCCAATTAATACCGTTGCCCGATTCCCCACTCTTGGCGACAACTCATGAGTTGCGACTGCCACTTTCCCATCCTTCTTCTGACATTGTGCAATGTCCAATCAGAGATGTTGTATTCAGTGCTTAAACTCAGCGGGTTATGATTCTTGCATTTAAGTATCAAGTGTAAAAAGATATACACATATGTT
>JAEUSO010000142.1 GCA_016788605.1 Candidatus Kapaibacterium sp.
CGTTCCTTAGGTGCAAGCGGTTCGCAGTTTGGCGCACTGATTTCAGGTGCGGCTGTGCTGACCGACTATGCTACTCATGCTGATTGGCGGGCGGGCACAGGACAAGATGTACAAAGTGCTGCTGGCAATCCGAATTTCCGAGTTCCCACAGGAACACCCGCTTCGATTGACCTTCGAGTGCAGGGAACGACACCTGCCGAGGGTGCGGGACTTGCCGGAACAAACATTACAACAGACGCAGAAGGCGACAGTCGCACATCAACAACTCCGGTTGATATTGGTGCAGATGCGGGTAACTACACTGCAAATGACATCTTCGGACCTCAAATCACATTCACACCGCTGGCAGTAACAAATTCAACGGATCCACGAACACTCACTGTGACGATTACCGACCGTACAGGCGTGGCAACATCAGGCAACCGTTTGCCTAACTTGTATTGGCGTATCAATACGGCTGGAACATGGAACACATCACAAGGTGTTTCGGTAGGCAGTAACCAATACACATTCACGTATGGTAATGGTGTTGCAGCTGGCGATTCGGTATTCTATTACATCGTTGCACAAGATACAGTTGCAACTCCCAATCTTGCTATCACACCGGCACTTGGTGCAACAGGGCTGACAGCAGCACCACCGGCAGCAACAACTCCGCCAACAACATTATTCTTCTACCGTATTCAGGGTTCACTCTGCGGTACATTTACAATTGGAACAGGCGGAAATTATGCTACAATGGGTGATGCAGTTGCAGCACTGAATAACAACATCATCACATGTGATGTGATTATGGAGTTTATCACAAATACAAACGAAACAGCTGGTATGGCAATCAATGGATTGCAATATGGCACAGGCGGTCCGTACCGCGTAACTTTCCGCCCTGCGGCTGGTACATCCGATACTGTTCGAGTGACAACCACAGGTCCGATGGTATTACTCACAAACAACGTCGAGCGAATCATCTTTGACGGAAGGCGTGGTGGCACAGGTGCATCAAAATCACTTGTATTTGAAAATAATGGGAATTCCGCACAAGCAGCATGTATTTGGATGCAGACCGACACACGGCGTGATACAATTCGCCACATGGTACTTCGCGCATCCTCTTTGGCAACCAATACCGGCGCAATTACCTTTGGCGGCGGCTCGATTGTCAATGGTGTGGATGATGTCCTGGTTAGCGATAATGAAATCCGTGAAACATCTCAGAATTTACGTCCGCAAGTAGGTATTTTCTGCGGAGGCAATACACTCTCGCCAGCGGTATGGAACTCCAATATCGTTATCACGAATAATGCAATTTTCAACCACGGTACGACAACCGGTTCAAACTCCGGTATTACCGTCGGTACAGGCGTAGAGAATGTGACAGTAACTAATAATAATATCTATCAACAAGTTGCCCGAGGTTTTACAACAACGAACCTTGGTATCTCTGTTGTCCCGACAACGGGCGGCGGTACGTTCACTGTCAGTGGCAACTTTATCGGTGGCTCTGCTCCGAACTGCGGTGGCGCGGCGTGGATGGCAAACGACTCAACATCGTCTTCGTTCACCACATTTGTTGGTATCAATATCGCAGGTAATGCATCCACGACGATGAATGTGGAGAATAACAAAATTGCAAACTTCAAATACATGACGGCAACCGGTTCATCGCCGTATTGGTCGGGAATCCAAGTCAGTACGTCAAGTTTAGGCAATACGGTTATTACAAATAACCAGATTGGCGGTGCCGGTGCTGATTCCGTTCGCGGATTCAATGCCACAACTTCGGGTGCGATGTTCGGAATGAATTTAGTTACTGTTCCATCCGTATCACAGAATACATTTACTGTATCGAACAATACAATCTCGAATATCCGTTCGGATAACACGGTGAATGCAACCACAACATCCATACTTAACCTCTTTGCGAATGTTATCGGGATAAATGTTGGCGGTGGTGCAAACCACTTGTCGGCAACTATTACGAATAATACTATCGGTGGATCATCAGCTAACGAGGGCTTGTATGCAATTAATCCGACACTGGCAACATCGCAGCAATTTGCTTACGGAGTGCGGACATCATATACCGGAACATTAAATCTGACGAATAATACTATCCGGCATATCTATAACAATGCCGCAGGTGCTACTCAAAGCACATCGAACCATGTTGCCGCAGGTATATTGGCAACAAGCGGTATCAATGTGATGACCGGTAACTCCATCACAAATGTTTATAATTCGTCACCGCAGAATCAAACAGGTATCAGTGCTTCGGCAGCCGGTATCATTTGTACATCCACGATTGGTAACAATACCATAAGCGGAAATACGATATACAATGTTGGTAATACCAGTACGGTTGGTGTACCGCAAGTAGCAGGCATCATTCACAGCGGACAAACAGGCGGCGCGTTGACAACCATCAGCCGTAATAACATCAATAGTTTGACCTTGGCAACAAACAATACCAACGCTTCGCTTCTTGGTATCAACATTGTGAACGGGTTTGCAAATGTTGTGAATAACATGGTGCGGCTTGGAATTGACGGTCAGGGTACTAATTTGACAACGGGGTATTTCATTGCAGGAATACTTGAGCAATCCACCAATCCGGTGAATATCTATCACAATAGCGTCTATGTTGGCGGGGCAAATGTCACAAACGGCTCGGACGGCTCGTCAAGTAACCTGACATTTGCCATTCGACGCTTAATACCGCCAACACAACCGGCAGGTATCGGCACTTTGCTCGACCGTGTGTATAACAACATTTTTGTTAATGCCCGTAGCAACGTATCGGGTGGTGTAGGCAAACATTATGCGGTTGGTCTTGATTTAGGATTACAGTATGTTTCCGATCATAATATCATGCAAGCAAGCGGAACGGGCGGCGTATTGTATGGTCTCGGTGTTCCATTTATTACAACCGACTTTACAACGTTTGATGCAGTTCGCAGCACACTTGGTATTGATATGAATTCCGCTGCCGCCAACCCGAACTTTGTTAATCCAACAGGCGACTTCTTAAATGTGAATCTTCGTGTGCAAAGTCCAACTCCTGCTGAGGCATCCGGTACATCATTGGCATCGGTTGTAACAGACGACTTCGACGGACAAACACGCAGCAACTTCACACCGATAGATATTGGTGCAAGTGCGGGTAATTACACCGTTAGTGATGTAATTCCGCCGATGATTACCTACACGCCTCTCTCGAATAGTTCGGTGGAGTCGAGTCGCTCTGTTACCGGCATTGCAATTACCGATGCAAGCGGAGTAAATACGAGCGCAGGCACACGTCCGCGCATCTACTTTAAAAAAGGTAGTGATGCAAATGTGTTTGTTGGTAATACAAGTGCTGATAACGGTTGGAAATTTGTTGAAGCAACCAATACAACATCACCGTTCCAATTCTCACTTGATTATTCCTTGCTCACCGGAGGTACAGTAGCGGTAGGAGATGTGATACAGTATTATGTTATTGCACAAGACATGGTGACTACGCCAAATGTTGCAATCAATTCCGGCTTGCCTGCCTCCGCAGTAACGTCGGTTGCAATGTCGGGTACGCAATTCCCGATGGGCGGTACTATCAATACGTATCAGATTACAGGCAGCTTCAGCGGTACAGTACAGGTTGGCAGCGGTCAAACATATTCATGTCTTACGTGCGAAGGCGGTCTGTTTCAAGCAATCAATACTATTGGTGTTCTATCGGGTAATCTGACTGTGCAAGTAACGTCGAACCTGACCGAGGACGGTACACATGCTCTGAATCAATGGGCTGAAAGTGGAAGTGGAAACTACTCTCTTCGCATAGTTCCAAGTTCGGCATCGAATAGAACAATCGAAGGTGTGTATCCTGCACCCAATTTATCCACGCCATCGGCAGGACTCATCCGCTTTAATGCGGTTGACCGAGTTACAATTGACGGACGATTCAACGGTGCAGGTTCATTCCTGACATTCAGGAATAACAATATCACGTCGTTGGCTGCGATATCCGTTATACACTTTATATCGGCTGGTGTCGGGCAAAGTTGCGAGAATGACACAGTGCGCAACTGTAATATCCAATGTGCAACGAACTTTACGACCTCGCCAACCGGTACGCCTACGTATATAGGTGTGTATGTTGGCGGTACGGCTACTACGGTTACGCAATTCCCGTCAACAACTAATACAGGTTTCGACCATAATAACATAGTTATCTCGAACAACGATTTCAGTACCCTTACCCATGCAGTTGTAGCACGCGGGTTCTCACCGAACAATCTCATCAATCGATTGAACATATCGAACAATACTTTTGGCTCGGCAACGAACAGCCAAACAGTTTCTGTACGTGGTGTGGATCTTACGGGATGTAACAACTTTACGGTTCACAGAAACACGTTCACGAATATCAGTTCCCAGCTCTCAACGTACATGGCAGGTATTGATCTAGCACAATGGACATCGAACGGTACAGTAAGCAATAATATCATTTGCGGTGTATCGAATACCTTGGCAGGTGTGCAAGGTGCATACGGTATCAACATCTCAACGACAACCGGTGTAAGTAATATCAACATATTCAATAATGCAATCTCCGGCATAATCACGTATGGTGCCAATAGTGATATAACCACCAACCTGCCGGTTGGTATACGTCTACTTGGCGGTGTTAATATCCGTATGTATCATAATACAATACGCATGAGCGGCACATTTACAAATCCGAACGCATCAAATGCTGCCGGTGTCTTGATTGGCTCAGCAAACGTACAGTCATCCGAATTGCGAAATAACATCATCAGCTTGGCGATGAACGGCGGCAGCGGTACGAAATGCCATGCATTATCATTGCCATTTACCGGTCTTATTCAGTTCGGTATTATGAATAACAATGATTATACAACAACCGGCAGTCAAAACAATCTTGTCTTATTTAACAATACCGACTTTACAAGTATTAGTGCTTGGCAAGCAGGTAATGGCGGTCTTGATGCAAACTCAGTCAGCGTACCGGTCTCATTTACCGGAACAGGATGCAGTCAGTACTATGTGCCGTCTGTCAATCCTTCGCTCTTCGGCTCGAATGCCGTAAGCAGTGTTGTATCAACCGATATTGACGGGCTTGCACGCTCACGGTATTATATGGGTGCCGATGAAGTGACACCGACTCTTGCAATCGGCTCGCAGCCGCAAAGTCAGAATCTTTGTGCAACACAAACACTCACCTTCAGCGCGGTGAATCCGTCCACAACATTCGATGATAACGTTAGCCGTACGGTGAACTACACGTACCAATGGCAGCGGAACAATACGGATATTGCCGGTGCGACAAATTCATTATACACAAAAGCGAATATTACCACCGCCGATGCGGGTAACTATCGTGTGATTATTAAGATTAGCACGGCTGACTCGATTGTCTCGAATGTTGCAGTGATAACTGTCGCACAACCGATAACCATCACTCAACAACCGACTGCACCCGCACCATTCTGTTTGGGTACGGGCGGCTTCTCGCTCTCGATGAGCGCGACCGGATCGAACCTGACATATCAGTGGCAGCACGACCGCTCGCGCACCGGTAACTGGGTGAATATCCCGGGTGCAACAACAACAAGTTATCTTGTCTCGAATCCGGTGGCGAACGATTCCGGTCTGTATCGCTGTCTTGTAACAGGTGCAGCAGTGTGTACACCTCCTACTGTAGCAACAAATAGCGTTGATGTTGTTATTCGCGTACCAGTGGCAATTACATCTGCACCGACAAATCAAATTGCTTGTATAGGTAATGCATTTACAATGACACTTGGCGTATCGGGTACTGTTACCTCAATCCAATGGCAGCAGGATCGTTTGCGTAATAATACTTGGGTGAATGTCGGCACAAATTCAGCAACATATTCTGTCGCATCGGCATCATTGCCTGACTCGGGTAACTATCGAGTGATTGTAACCGGACCTTGCAACAGTATTACACTCACACCATCTATCAGTGTGGTTGTGAATAGTGCCGTACAGATTACTCAGCAACCTGTCTCGCCCGCACCGCTTTGTGTCGGTGCAACAATCAATCTGACAGCGGCAACAACAGGTACAGTAAGTTCGTATCAATGGCAGTATTCACCTGCTGGTCAGGGATCATGGACGAATATCAGTGGTGCAACACAGGTTAATTACCTGAAATCAAATATCACGACGGCAGATGCAGGCGACTATCGCTTGGTAGTGAACGGTCCGTGTATTCCACAACCGATTAACTCATTGGTTGTAAATGTTGTTGTGAATTCACCAACATCCATCACCACCCAACCAGTTTGGAATCCAACAAATGCTTGTACCGGTCTTGGTGCATCCATCAGCGTTGTGGCAACAGGAACGATCACATCATATCGCTGGCAGAAGTTCGACGGTAGTGCGTTCCAGGATATAGCCGGAGCAACCACTCCGTCGTACTCAATCGCATCGCTTGTTCTTGCCGATGCAGGCACATACCGTGTTGTGATTACAGGTCCGTGCAGTGCACCGCTGAACAGTAATCAAGCAGTACTCAATATTCAGCAGAATGTGGCAATCACAACAAATCCGCAAAATCAATCCGGCTGCACCGGCTCGTCGGCATCGTTTAGTGTCGGTACAGTAGGCACAGTGGTTGGGTATCAGTGGCAGAAGAACATCAGTGGAAATTGGACAAACATCAGCGGCGCAACGAATCAGACGTATTCAATCGCAACACTTGTCATTGCCGACTCCGGTTCATACCGCGTCCTTGTCACAGGTAATTGCAGTGCAGTGCCTGTGCAGTCCTCTTCTGCAATGCTTACGGTGCAATCACCGTTCTCGATTACCTCGCAGCCGACGTGGCAGTCCTCGCCGACAAACGTCGGTCAAACAGTGACGCTAACCGTCGGATTCAGTGGCACGGCGAATTTTCAATGGCAGCGCGACCAGCAACGCAACAACGGATGGGTGAATGTGGGTACGAACTCAAATACCTATTCATTCACGGTGAACACGGTTGCCGACTCGGGCAATTTCCGCTGTATTATCACCGGACCGTGCGGACCAAGTTCAACAAGCACTAATATGGTGCAGGTATTCACATGTCAGCCGCCGTCAATTATTCAGCAGCCGCAGCAACCGCAACCGGTTTGTCCGGGCGGCACACTCTCGTTGAATGTGAATGTGAACTCACAAGGTCAGACCATCAATTACCAATGGCAGTTCGACCAAGCGCGCAACGGTACATGGACAAATATCAGTGGTGCAACAAACGCCACTTACACCAAAACCAATGTTGTTGCCGGTGACGACGGTAACTACCGTGTTCAGGTAACAAGTAACTGTACTGTTACTCCGGTGAATAGCGATGCTGTATCGTTTGCAGTTCGTGCGCCGATTACAATTACAGCGCAGCCGTCTTCGCAGACGGTTTGCCAAGGAGCGAATGTTTCGCTCTCAGTTACAGTAACCGGAACAAACCCAAGCTATCAGTGGATGTACTTCGGCGCGCCGATAAGTACTACACAATATCCTTCGGCTGCAACGGCTACGCTACAATTGACGAATGTCACATCGGCAAATACCGGTCAATACTCATGCTTCATCAGCAGCCCATGTTCGCCGAACGGTATCTCAACAAACACTGTGACGCTTACGGTGAACAACCCGCCTGCGATTACACAACAACCTGTGGCAACAACAGGATGTGCCGGAACGCCAATCTCCTTAAGCGTTCAGTCGTCGGGATTGAATCTGACATATCAATGGAATCGCAACAGCAGTCCGGTATCGGGTGCAACATCGGCTACCTATACAATCGCAAACCCGACCTCGGCAAACAGCGGTACGTACAATGTGATTGTTTCAAACAACTGCGGCACTGTTACATCGGGCAACGCAGTGCTTACAATCAATACTCCTGCTACGATTAGTACACAACCGGTAGCGCAAACCGTTTGCACGGGCGCAACTGTAACGCTGACAACAGCAATCAACGCCGACGCAACCAACCCGACATACCAATGGCAGCGTAACGGCTCGGATGTGAACCCGACACTCTACCCGACGGCTACATCACCATCGCTTGTTATTGCAAACGCTCCGGTGGCAATGAGCGGAACGTATGTGTGTATCATACGCACAACATGCCAGCCGAACGGTATCGGCACAACCCCGGTCACAGTGACAATCAATCCTGCAACGGCAATCACAACCCAACCGCAAGCGGTAACCGCATGTGAGCAGACACCTGCTTCACTGAGTGTTGTTGCAGACGGTGCATCACTGACATATCAATGGCGCAGAGGCGGTGTTAATGTCTTTGGTGCTACAAATGCAACGTATGCTATACCAAGTTTGCAACCAAGTGATGCAGGAAGTTATGATGTGATTGTCGGTGGTGCATGTGCTCCGCTTTCGGTAACATCGGCTGCGGTACAACTGACGGTGAATACACGTCCGGCTATCACGG
>JAEUSO010000143.1 GCA_016788605.1 Candidatus Kapaibacterium sp.
GGGATTGAACACGATGTTCTTTTCCGCTCCGCCTGTAGGCGAATATGCCGCGTTCAACCATGTCGGTATTAAGGTGATTGCACCAGCCGCAAGTCCGGCTGCAAGCGGTAGTATATTCACCGAGAATGCCTGTTTGAATGATGGTGACCGGTATGACTTCCACACAAGCGCGGCGATGCAATACGGAACAAGCAGCACCCATGAAAGATGCAGTTGCATGATGGCGGTGATGCCGAGACCCATCAGGAAAAACGGCAAGCGGCGCGGGAGTAATTGCGTTGTAAACACGGGAAGCATATCGAATGCACTGATGAAGAAGAGCAAGGAAAATGGTAATACATACGAGGGATTCACAACACGTGTGCCGAAGTTCATTGTCCATGCCGCACCAAGCACAAACATCCACACAAACCAGACGGGAAGTTTGGGAAACCGCCGCGAGCAATACCACGCAAACACACACAATGCGGCAAACGACATCGCATTAAGCAAAATGTAGGGTGCTTCGGGAATAGGCAACAGATGAAACGGCGCACCGACCAACAATCCTTGCATCCCGCCCGCGATTTGTGTTTTTGTGTACACCACATCCGGTCCGTACACAGGATACGCACCAGTGGTATAATACTTCAAGCCGATGAGGTAAATCTGCCGTTCGTCCTCGAACCAAAACTCGGAGTGAACGCCGTACCACAATCGGAACAGGAACAGTGCGCCCAAAGCGAGAAGAATAAATAAACGCTTGCGTGACATAGATTCGGGGTTACTTCAACATCTTCATGCAATTTACGCAGCAGAAAGTTTCGCGTTCATGGCAATGCGCGGAGTATATTGCGCCGTCATCGGGGCGATTAACTCCCAAATACATTCGCATGTTATGCGCCGCATACTCTCCGTTATCATACTTATTCTCTTTACGGTGTACGCGCAAGGTACGTTAGTAATGTGGACGCTCTATCAGTACGAGCGGCATGACATCGTGATGTACTATTGCGCGCCGGGCGATTCGCCGGAAGGATTCATGCAAATGCTAAGTGATTCCGCCCAAGGCGAACATGGCGCGGTCTTAGTCAAACTGACGGCAAGTATTGTTATGAATGTAACAAGCGTACAGCAATCAATTCCCATTATAGCGGATGCCGGAGAATGCTTTACGTATTCCGAGCCATCGTCTTTCTTTCAATCAATCCTTCAATCCCCGCCGTCCCCGCCGCCATGGTGTTCTATTGCGTCATAACGTAATTATCTCGGGCGAATGTTTCGCCTGAGTACGCTCGTGCTTCATCAATCCAGCATAATGACTACCGTATCATCGGTATGCACTGCCGTGCAGCATTATGCTGTATGGTTATATGTCGTGTTCCTCCTCCTGTCGGTATAACTCTCACAGTATTCAAGAATAGAAAACAATACATCATGAAATTTATAGTACCTCTCTGTTGCATGGCTCTGCTCGCGCTGAATGTTCATGCACAGCAACAAAAAAAGAAAAAACAACAGCGCGATACGCTAACCTATAATGCGCAGCAAGTAACCGTAACGGCAACGCGCCAACCCGAAACAAATCTTGAAGTGCCGCTTGCGGTTACCGTTGTGCCGAAAGACCAGTTTGCTAACAACCGTGGCTACGGTTTGGACGAAGCACTCTCGCTTGTGCCGGGTGCGTTGGTGCAATCGCGTGCGGGTAATCACGATGTTCGCGTAACCATTCGCGGATTCGGCGCGCGCGGCGCGGGACAACGCTCCAACGCGGGAACTTCGCGTGGTGTGCGGTTCTATATGGACGGCATTCCCGAAACAGAACCGGATGGTAGAACTGCCTTCGACTTGATTGACCTGAGCGGCGCATCTTCTATTGAAGTCATCCGCTCGAATGCCTCTGCACTCTGGGGCAATGCATCGGGCGGTATTGTGAATATCAGTACCGTTCCCACCGAGGATTACGCTTTTATTAACGCACAAAACAGTATCGCCAGTTACGGGTTCAGCAAGCAATCGCTGCAAGCGTCATCGCCATTAGGCAACGGCGGTAAGGTCTATACAAGTATCAACAACACCAACTTCACAGGGTGGCGTGACCAATCCAACTCAACGCTGTTCCAATTCAACACAGGCATTCTGAGCAAACTTGGCGAGCGCACAAAACTTAACGTGTTTCTTGTGGGTGCAAGCAATCTCTTCCGTATTCCCGGACCGCTTACGCAAGCGCAGTATGATTCCATGCCCACTCAAGCGCAGAATGGTAAAGATTACGAACATGTGAACCGCGATGAACGCCGTTTCAACCGGCTTGGTCGCTTAGGAACAACATTCGAGCATCAGTTCGATGATGGCAGCGTTCTTAATGCAACGGGATTTGTGCAAAGCAAGTTTTTGCAACGCTCGGAGCGAGGTGATTTCCGCGACTTCAATCGCTATCATGTCGGTGGCAATCTTGTGTACAGAAAGAACATCCAACTAAGCGATGATATGCGATTGCAACTGCTTGGCGGTATGGACAATCAATATCAGGATGGCGCTATTCAATTCTATACGTTGAAGCAGGGAAACCGAGGTGATACCCTTCGAGTGAACAAACGGGAAGGTGCAAATAACTTTGGTGTATTCGCACAAACAGAACTGACTTTTAATAACTCGCTAACTATTATGCTTGGCGGACGCTTGGACAGGATAACCTACTATAATCAAGAGTTCCCAACTCGGGTCTCCGGAGCAACGCTCTCGGAAGACAAAGCATGGGAACAAATCACCCCAAAGGCAGGCATTACTTATCGCATTACACCTATGATGAGCGTATATGCCAATGTGGGCGGTGGTGTGGAAGTCCCAGCGGGGAATGAAGTTGATCCGGTGAATATAACGGGAACGGTGTCTTGGTGAATGGTTCACTGAATAATCCTATACGCTCGTTCACCTACGAGGTTGGCTCGAAGGCGATTGTTGATGTGGACCAAGCGGGCATTCTCCGCGATTTCTCCTACGATATTGCGCTCTATAATGTCTCTGTTACCAATGACCTTGTGCCTTACCGTGGCGGGCGGTTTTACTTGCCGGTAGGGTCGTCGCAACGGATTGGTGCCGAGATTGGCACTGCATTCCGCTTCGACCACGGACTAACGCTCTTTGCAACCGCCACCATATCCAAAAACACCTATAAAAATTATATGGTGGATTCACTCTATACCAAAGCATCGTTTGACTCAAGTTTGATTGGTAAAACCGCGAACTTCTCGAACAACAGCATGGCGGGTGTGCCGGATATGTTTGCTTCCGCGCGGCTGCGGTGGGTACCCGACTTTTTCCGTCAGCTAAGTATGGAAGCTGAGTACCGGATGGTAGGCAGATACTTTGCCGACGATGCAAATACCGTCGAGGTGAAATCATTCTCGATTGTTGATGCCAACATCAGTATTGACCAGCCGTTGTTTGATAACCTGTCGCTTCGCGTGATGGCGCGTATGAATAACGCCCTTAATGCAAAGTACATGGCAAGCGTGTGGATTAACCCCGACCGCATCAGCAATCAAGCTGCGTTTATAGAACCCGGTCTGCCACGCAACTTCGCGGTGAATGTTGCACTGCGCTACACGTTGTAAGCGTTACGTAAAATCAAATATGCGGTCGTCCGTATTTTGCGGGCGACCGTTTTTTTTAGTGTAGCATACCCAACAAAACATTATTCTTATTCAATAACCATCCGGAGATAATTCTATGAACTTCACCATCGGTCTTTTCTCTCTTCTCATGATTCTCATTGGAAGCGCTCAATCATCCTTCGCCCAACTCACGCTTGGTGTGCGCGGCGCATATTGCACGCACTACTCCATGCCCGACGGAATGCGTGGGACCGCCGAACAAATGTACACCGACTATCTTCTCTACGGCGATGCAGCCCGCTACCCGTTTGCAGCGCATGGGACGGTAAGCAGCCGGTTCGCACTCGACGGCGAGTATTTCATATTGGGTGCATTGGGTGTGTATGGCTCATTCGGCACAACCTCGTTCTATGCGGAACTGCCGAATACGCAGCAGAATGCCTCAATGCGATTAGCAACGCTCTCGGCGGGTCTTGCAACCAAAATGGATATAGCAGGCGGCTTCTCGTGGCTTGCGCGATTGGGTATGAATACCTCGGCGATAACAGGAAAGATCAAGTATGATGTTTTCGGGCTGGGAATAAAAACTGCAACAATGATCACCGCCATTCGCGGCGGGATTGAACTTGAAACGGGTTTCCGTTACCGTGTGACACCGCGTATTGATGTCGAGGCAGTAGCCACCGGCTCGGTGATGAACCTTGTCGGACGCAATTCTAACACAAGCTACAGTTTGGGCGAAGGCGAGTTCTACCTGAACGACGGTGTAATGACACGAAATGGAAAGAGAATCGCAGAGAAAGACATATCATATCTGATGTTCCAGTTGGGCGTGCGGTATTCGCTGTAGCCATGGCTGTCCTTCTTCTGTAAACCGGTGCAGATTACTGTACTAAAAAGAGGGTGCTTTTTGTCGTGCCGTTTGCTTCCCGGATATATGCCACATATACGCCGGACTGTAGGGTGACGGGGATATGTTGTTCGCGTATTGGTGCTAATGGTTGAGTCGCTATCTCACGACCATAAGCATCATAAATAATCACTGACGTAGCATAACCCGAAGCGCCGTGAAGAACCAAGGACGAGCCGTTGTATGTGCATTGCATCTGCGAGGCGTTCACAGGGGTATCGTCGTTCACAGAAACAATGGTGCAACCATAGGAGCGTGCGTCTGCCACAATCATCGTATCCCTGCAAAATGCTATTGTCTCTGCACGCCTCTTCGGGTCGGGAAGGGGCACTTCTTTCCATGTCCGCGCTGTGTCGGGCGAGCGATACACCTTACCATCCATCACAAGGTACAGCGACCCTTTGTGATAGATAAAACTCTCTGTCGGCTGAAAACTTCGTTCTATTTTGAACTGCGAAGGAATCTCGATTAACGAGTCACCCTGGGTTAAATAGAACGCAGGCGGCTCCATTGTATAAGTGTTCTTTATTCGTTGTCCCCAAAGCAAAAATTCAGTGCCAATGCGGGCATATCGTTGCCAATTGTATTGGATTTCGGCATTGGGTGTTCTGCGACGAAATACACGAGGTAGCGAATCCTGCTTACGAAGGTCATAATACTCAAGCTCGAAATAAATCACATCGGTGGGTTGCTTGATATGAAATGAAACGAGTATTGAGTCCCTGTACGAAATCGAATAGTGGTCGCCGCTCAGTGGGCTTAAAGAACCATACCCTCGGCTGCCCACGCCTCCGGCGAAGAACACTTTTATAGGGTCAATGAAACCATTGCCTGTGTATATCATTTTGGTTGAAAGTAACAGTTCCGAGCCGTCGTGATACAATCCGCATAGCGTCGGGTACGCTTCAAACGTTTTTCCATTCTCATACATAATCACAGCCCACGATCGGTAATAAGAAGATACGCTCCATGTTTCCCCGTTGTTAGTGCTGAAGAAGATGTTATCTGGCTTATCTATTGCTGATTGCACACCGAAAAGGGTATCGCCGTTTGCAGTTATGGTGTGGATGCACGAACCGTACAGTTGTTTGACGGGTATGGTATTCTGGCTGTACGCCGAAACCGTGTGTACGATGATGAGTGCAAGACAGAGAAAAGCGTTATACAGAAGTGAATATGTCATAACTGCAATGAGTAAAAGTTGGTGACTGTTCGACTAACATCAACACGTAAAAACTTGGCGTTGATTCACGTGCCGCTTTCATTACAAACATCGGTAAAAAGTATTGGTGTGATACACGCGAGTTCTATGCTTTCGGAAATTTTTTCCGTTATTGAACGGAATATTTCTATATTGCCAATGAGTGAAAATAATCCAGTCGATATTACCTTTTACTGATAAAAGAACTATTACTGTGCTCTATGTATCAACATATATCAACTCACTTTATGTTGATACCCCCTAACTACGATAATCCAACCGCTGCGTGTGGTCAAAATAATCCCGCTGGCGAAACCAATAACCAACACAGAAGTCCTATGAAAACACTTCTTGTTTCCTGTGTGGTGAGCGCGATAGCCGCCTTGGGATTCAATCCCACGGGTGTGCAGGCGCAAACACCGTCCAACCCTATTTTATTTGTCACTATTGTACCCAATGCCGCCGATTCGGCAACGCAGTGTGCAACATTTGGCAACCACCTTACCGGTATTCGCAACGCACCGCGCGGCGGCGACCTCTGGATACGCTATCCCGACGGCTCGCTCCGTAACCTGACGAAGGAAGCCGGCTTCGGCACCGAGGGCATCCAAGCCGAAAACTCCATTGCCGTGCGTGAGCCGAGCGTTCATTTCGACGGCAAGCGAGCACTCTTCAGCATGGTTGTCGGCGCACCGACATCAAAGGACGACAATACTGTCTTCCTTTGGCAGTTGTATGAGATTACCGGCTTGGGCAAAGGCGAGACGGTTCGCATTACAAAAGTCCCGAACCAACCTTCGTCGAATAACATCAGTCCGTGCTATGGCTCGGATGGACGCATCATTTTTGTAAGCGACAATCGCCGCCTCGGTAGTGGTAATACGTATGAGTATTTGGACGAAAACTTAGCAATGGCGACGAACTCCGGTTTGTGGTCGCTGAACCCGCAAGACGGCAACTTGAAACATCTTGACCATTCGCCAAGCGGCGACTTCAACCCGTCGGTGGATAGCTACGGAAGGGTGATGTTCACACGGTGGGATATTTTGCAACAGGACTTGAACCTTAATACCACTGCGTCGCGCAGACAAACTGTTGTGCCGCTTTCATTCGCAAACGAATTGCCGGATAACGCAAACACAGCCACACAAACATTTAGTCAGGAGCAATTCCCAGAGCTAAATACAAGTTCCGGTACGGGCGAAGTTCCGTATCACTCGCCCCCGCGCGACACAACTCCCGACCCGTTGCTATCAGGAAATAACCCGATGCTTGATGCCCGCCTTCCGGATAACTTTTTCCCGTGGGCAATCAATCAAGACGGCTCGAATGCACAGACCGTGAACCACATTGGTCGCCACGATTTGGCTCGCGCAATTCCTGTGGGAACGCAATCGACCGGTTCGCCACTTGTGAATTTTATTCCCGACGAAAAAAACAGAAAGAATCAAAATCCGGTATTCAATCTGTTCAATATTAAGGAAGATCCCCGCAACCCGGGTGTGTATTATGCAGTGGACGGCACGACGGTATTGAACCACTCGGCAGGTCAGATTGTTCGATTTCAAAACGTGAAACCCACTGACCAAAGCGATGAAGTGACCGTGGATTATATCACGCACCGCAGCACACGCACCCTTACACCGCCGAACATTCAGGCAAGCCCGAATCACAGCGGTTTTTACCGCACACCGGTTCCCACATCCGATGGAATGCTGCTTGCATCGCACACGGCAAACACCAAAACGGATGCAGTGCCTGTACGTGCTGAAATCACACCGACAACGTTGTATTCGTTCCGTCTGCGTATGATTAATACAAGCGGTGGCAACAATAACGCAGTACCCGGTGTATTCCTCTTGCAATCGCCTATCACAAAGAATATCGTGAACCGCGATTTCACCTTTACGCCGCCGCGCTCGTACACCACAACCACCGCATTGTGGGAAATGGATCCTGTGGAAGTTGTTGCCCGTGCCACGCCCGCACCGCGTGTATCAACAATTGACCCGATTGAACTCTCGGTTTTCGCTGATGAGAATGTGGATGTAAAGAACTTCACATCATTCCTTGAAAAGAAAAACCAAGCGGTTGTTGTATCGCGCGATATAACCATGCGCGATGCACACGACCGTCAGCAGCCGTTCAACCTGCGTGTGGACGGAACGAACAAGCAAACTGTTAATGCAACAGGTCCTGTATCGGTCGTATCCGATGTGCGCTTCTTCCAAGCGGATTACCGCCGGGGATATAAAGTGCAAAACGGAGGAGTGATGGCAACCAATGCACGCCGCGTCCTGCCAACCCCGATGCACGATGTGATGAACCGTCAGTATTCGGCGAACCTTGGCAAGAACACTCCGCGCTCAAGCACCGTGAAGATTGAAAACGACGGCTCATGGGCGGCATTTGTACCGTCGAGCCGCGCACTGTCATGGCAACTGACCGACCCGCAAGGTGCTGCAGTTGTCCGCGAACGCTATTGGCTGAATTTCAAGGCGGGTGAAATCCGCGCCTGTG
The DNA here is from genome assembly GCA_016788605.1 of Candidatus Kapaibacterium sp. GTDB lineage: Bacteria > Bacteroidota > Ignavibacteria > Kapaibacteriales > NICIL-2 > JAEUSO01. The sequence goes on from JAEUSO010000143.1 coordinate 8,228, forward strand.
TGAAATGCCACGGTGATAATCAGGAAGCATCGGTGTTCTCGCAACCTGTTCCGACCAATAAACCCGTCGCGCTTCGCAACCTGCTTCGTGTATGGAAGGAAGACAATTATCCTTCACGCATCCGCCAGACGCTACCGGTGGACAGAACTACCGATGTGACATTCCCACTCCGCTTAGAATGGCTGAAAGATAATCTTGCATTACAGTATGAAGTGATTGTAAAAGTG
>JAEUSO010000144.1 GCA_016788605.1 Candidatus Kapaibacterium sp.
TGCAACCGTATGAACTGGTCAATTGGCAATGTGTCATTATCGTTGATTGCCACATAATGTACTGTGCATTCAATGGTATCGCTTGCTTTGCCCGTTGGCGATATATGAGTTCTGTAGCTGAAAGGTTGAAAGTTTTTGACCTCCTGCCAATACCAACGTTCACCTTCTACATTCTCGGTTTTGAAATAGTATCTAATGACATCCTTCGCCACAGCTTGACAGTAATCATGCTCTTCTTCAATATGTAACAACCTACGCAGTGAAGTAACAGTATCTGCTTTACGTGGTGGGTTTTGTGTATAGCGCTTACCCGGCGAAGATGAATCAACAGTGAGGGCATATCCCTCATTCCATGTGAAAGTGCTCATCCACGTCGTATCACCACGGGCATGACTGCCGACAAAATACAAAGTGTCGTCTTCTCCAAGCGAACCGTCAGTATCAAAAGTTAAAAGCGGTTGCTCTACTTGATTTCGACTATAGAGATGCAACGACGAAGTGGAAATTTCTCTCCACTTTGGTTGTAATTGCAGTATATCCTTTCCTGTAATTCGTGCAATACCATCTTTTGTCGTATTCACCAGTAGCGTTGCAGATAGCGGGACTTGGTTGACTGATGACTTCGATTGTAATGATGCAGGATTAGGTTTAGATGTTTGTTTGACCGTCTTATTGAAAAATGGATTCACCCACTCGTGATTTGCAATACGTTTAGCGGCAAAATCATCACGCCACAAGGGTTTATCCAACGGTGTTTGCCAACTGATATTAACAGTCATTCCATTGGCTAACTTCCGAACTGATGTTGTACTGCCTTTGTATTCCAATGAGATATCAACCGATGCTACCGAATAACCACGCATTATTCCAATACGGGATACACGCACAGCCGGTTGCACAAACGAAGTCCTACCCGTACCCGAACTGTCTAAAACAATATAACTGAGATTCTTCAGTTCGGCTCGAAGTTCGCCGGTTGCCGGAACAGAGATCGTGTATGTGATGTGTAGTATGCTGTCGGGTGCAACATATATTGAGCCGACACGCAAATTGTGCATTGATGCAAGTGCAGAAATATCTGGAGCTAATGCTTGGCGGGGCGGAAAGATAGATTGGAGTGAAATTGTAAGCGAAGTAGGCGTTGATTGAAACACCTCACTATTTGGTGCTGCAAATGCGTGTGTGGAATACAGAAAGAATATGACGGCGGCAGATAGAGTTCTACGTGCGTTCATTGACTAATGCAGTGTATGTGATGAATACCGTAATAACAAACGGTAGCAAAGTTTAATTCACCTCTCCTCTATGTATTTACTGATTTGTACGAAAAAAATCGGCGCGCTGTAGCTAATACAACGCGCCGAAACGAATATGTTACTGTAACTACCGTTTATCCAATGTTTCCTTGAAACCAATCTGGATATTCCGTACAATTGCCTCACTGATTTTGTGCTTCATTGCATCGTTATCTGAGAGATGCTCGCTGATCGCTTCTTCAACACGACGCTTAATAACTTCCGACGATTCGCCGATGAGTTTATCAACAAATGTGCGGATGTCGCGCTGTTGCTCTTGAAGGACATCCAACTGACTGCGGCTGGCATCTTCCATTTTCTTGAGCATCTTGTCCATACGCTCTTCTTCTTCGGTATAAAAGAGGACAAAAGCTAGCAGAGCCAACATCGAGAACTCAAGGAGAATCGCAAAAAGAATCAGCGATGGACGGGTTGAAGGAATGAACTTCAAACCGCGGATACCTACAGCGATAATCAGGATAGCTGCGCCGCCGTATGCAAAGCCGGTCACGTTGTTTGAATAACGTTCTGTAAAGTGGTGAGCCATATACAAACGGAGAGCGGCAAAAATTTTCAAGTGATTGCGCTGCCAGCCAAGTGCATGCTTAATATCCTCGATTTCACCCTCTACAAAGTCGCTGAAGTGCTCACGGATACGGATATAAAGTCCGTTGTTACGGAATCCAACGATATCGGTATTCTTATCAAACACATCCTCGAAACGTATAACGGTTTGCGCAGCCGCTGCAGATCCATCATTATCTGGGGTGGTACGATTCCAAACTACTCGGTATAACTCAGCAATACGTCTGCGGTCTGACTCACCTAATGCAGCAAGTTTGTCATCCGGCATTGTAAGTAATTCAACAATTTCATCAGTAAAGCCAGTTTGCAGGCGGACTTTGGAGCGATTATTATGAATCTCTCGCTCAATTTTTAATGACATATAGCCAATTCTCATTGGCATAATAAGAGTAATAAGAATGGCAATCACAAAGCCAACATCGAATGATAAAATGGAAAATCCATATGGCTCAAGTATAATACCCTCTTCACCCAACTTAGGAGCTTTCACAAGCCATTCGCCTGCTTCCTTTGCATAACCGTGCTCTTTTTCACCTCGATGATCGGTTGTAAAATCAAAGATAAAGTCGGGTTTCATGTACTCGCGCTTGAGTTCTTTGCCCGCGTTTTTTTCTCCCTCTGGAGTAGCAATGACTTTAACCCCTTTAAAGTCGGTCAGTACACCTTGAATTGCTTCCGGCTTGAATTGAGATTCAACAAAACCCTGAACAATTTTCACCACCACAAACTGGTGAAAGAAAATTGTTACGGCAAAGAGAATTCCAGCAAATATGGCATAGTGAATGAAACCGGTTTTGAATAAGGTTGATTCCGAACCTTCCGCTTGATATGATGTTGACATCAGTAGTTACCCCTTTGGTTGAGTAATAATGAATAAAGTTGCGTGATATTACCTTGACTGCTTAGTAATTCCAATATGAACAAATATACAAACGCAATTCAATCTGCAAACGGGTGCAGTGTGATTTTTTCGTTGCACCACTGATATTATGGTAGAATCTAGGGAATATTGACTATGCGTAATTATACAACCTCGCATTGATACGATTGCTGTATGTACGACGATCGCTTCGTACTTTCGCAGAATAATCTTTACTGTATCTCCAATGCACTACGATATTCTCATCATCGGTTCAGGACCTGCAGGTTTTACCGCAGCGATTTATGCTTCACGAGCCGGACTTAAAACTGCTGTGTTTGAAGGGCTTCAACCCGGCGGTCAATTAACTATTACAACAGAAGTTGAAAACTACCCGGGCTTTGAACATGGTATCATGGGACCAGAAATGATGGATGTTTTTCGTAAACAAGCACAGCGTTTCGGAACTCAAACGATATTCGAGAAAATCGAATCCGTCTCGTTCAATGCCCGCCCCTTTGTATGTGTATCCGATCGCGGCACACAGTACTCGGCAGACGCAGTAATTATTGCTACCGGTGCAAGTGCAAAGTTACTTGGTGCAAAAGGCGAGGATGAGTATATGGGTTATGGTATCTCGGCGTGCGCAACCTGCGACGGATTCTTTTTCCGTAACCAACATGTCTATGTTATCGGAGGTGGCGACACAGCAATGGAAGAAGCTAATTACCTGACCCGTTTTGCATCAAAAGTGACGTTGCTTCACAGAAGCGAGAATTTCCGTGCATCCAAAATCATGTTGGAACGTGCGAAATCGAATGAGAAAATTGAGTTTATGATGAATACCGCCGTTGAGGAATTCAAAGGCGAATTGCTACCAAGCGGTCTGCGTAAACTGACACATCTTGTCCTGCGAAATACAGTTACAAATGAATTGACGACGCATAGCGCGGACGGTGCGTTTGTAGCAATCGGTCATCAGCCGAACACCGCGTTATTCAATGGATTGCTCACGATGGATTCAACTGGATACATCATTACGGACAGCAAGTCCACCTATACAAATATCGAGGGTGTTTTTGCCTGCGGCGATGCTCAAGACAGTGTGTACCGCCAGGCGATTACGGCTGCCGGCAGCGGCTGTATGGCTGCCATTGATGCGGAACGGTGGTTGGAGCTTACCCGCCATACCGCACATAGCGAACAACACTCTTAACACGCCGTCGCACCGAGTTTAACGACAAACGATAACTTCATGGAAACCACCTATTCTTTTTCTGAAACTGATGTTTTACAGATAGCATCCACGCTATTGACTGAGGCAAAGTCAATTGGTGACAGTTGGTATATGCAATGTAAAAACACAAACAACCAATCGCTCGCCATAACGCTTCACAACAACATCCTGATTGATGGAAAAGAGACAGTGGGAACGGTGATTACCGCTCAAACCCAACACGGCTACTTCGAAATTCACCACTGCGTTGGATTTGTGGTTGTTGAACCAGATGAAGTGATTTTTATCAGTCATCACAACGACAATGTATCGAGTTTGGTCGTTGGCAGTCAATGCACATGTTCATTGTTTGCCAATATCAACCGCGCTATTTTCTCCAGTGATTTTGCTACGCTCGACCCCTCAGTACTTATGGCGGCAATGCAACTATCGCTTACCGAGCAAGTTCTGCCGTAGGAGTTCCGCCAATGGCTGTTCAATGGGACTTCGATATAACAATTACCAACGGTTCGGCATTACGCCGGATACCGCGGGCAAAAATGTTATCTGCGGTGGAACGTGCATTACGCGGCGAACGTTCTCGACGTGCTACAGTATCTGTTGTGATACTCGATGACCCGGAAATCCACCGTATGAACAAGCAATACTTGAATCATGATTATCCAACCGATGTAATCACATTCTCCATGAGTGACGACAGTGTGGACGGTGAAATCTATATCGGTGCCGGTGTCGCTGTCAGCCAGGCGGCGGAATACGGCGTAACCGTATCGGCTGAGTTACAACGGCTTGCTGTGCACGGTACGTTGCATTTGTTGGGATATGATGACAATACGCCTGACCTGCGCAAGACAATGAATGATTTGGAAACTTCGTATATCACGTGATATGGTATTCAATAAAGCTAAACATCCGTCCGAGCGCATCATGGAAATTATCCTGATGCTTGTTTCAGAAATTCAAGCTGCACGCGGCATTGAGGATGTGGATATATCCGGTTTGATTAAGCAAGGTTACACTCAATTGGAAATCTCGGTTGCATTGAGTTGGCTCTTGCAACAGATGAAGGGTGAACTCATCAATTTCACAAAGCTCGAACAGCCAAACACTCAATCATCGTTTCGAATCATGCTTGAAAGTGAACGCTCTCTTTTTACATCTGATGCGTTAGCAGAACTAATGCAATATCTCTCGTTCGGATTATTGAAACACGAGCAACTTGAGTTGATTTTTGATAAAAGCATGGCATTGCCCGGTACTAAAATCACGGTGTCCGCACTTCGTGTTTTAATGTCTGAATTTTTGTATGTGAACGAGCAGACAAAACCTGGGAACAGAACACATCTTACAATGAGTGATTCTGTTCATTAACGTATCGCATTCAGTCCCCGTAGTTCAGTTGGATAGAACAACAGTTTCCTAAACTGTGTGTCGGAGGTTCAAGTCCTCTCGGGGGCACTCTTTTTCCTTTTCAAATCAAACCTGACCGCTTACGGATCAACCACTCGGTTGCAAAAGCAAGAAGCGATGCGGCTAAGATATACGCCAGATTCCATAATGCGAATTCATCTGTGCTTGTAATTGTTCGTGTACGTATTGCAGCATTCGACTTAATGTCGTCGAGCAGCTTTTTTGCTACTTCCGGCGTATAAAACCGACCGCCTGTGCGCGAGGCAATCGTGGTGAGCAAATCCTTATTCATGGTCAGCGTCCTGTACTCGACCGATACATTGCCAATACTGAACCTACCGCCATCCTTACCAACAGTTGTGCCATTGGCAACCGCAGTTCCACTATACGTATAATCGCCTTCTGGCAATCCCGTTACGATTGATGTATATGTTCCGTTACCCTGTTGAGTTAGGACAAGTTCACGCGAATCATTCGACCCGCTTATCTTCACCGTTACTGTTGCGTTGTCAATCGGCGATTGGGCTGCATTGTTCACAGTTGCCCTACATTCAACAACATCACCACTTGAGTAAAACCGTTTATTTGTTACGATACGCACTTGTTTCTCGTTCTCATCCGTTGAAAGCCACTTCATGCTGTTCTGTAAAAACGACGTAAGCACATCGGGTATATCCGACTTCCCTTTCGATTGTTCCTGTGCATTGCCCAAAAGTTTCCAGCGATACAACCCATAGCCAAGGACGGCAACAGTTTTCGAGCGTTGGAACGAGTTCATCATAATCAACGGTTCGCTTAGAACTACCGCACCGGCTTTCATCGTTGCAACAGTAGTTGCTTCGGGTTTAGGTCGTACAAAGGTTTCGGTTCGGAAGAGCGGTGGCAGTTGATTCCATGTGGCGATGTCCGATGCTGTTCCGGTAATTTTAACAAGCGGATTATTCACTGCGTCGTCTTCGACCAATGCCGTTATACTAAACTCATTCGGACGCGATGTCTGTACAGTGAACGGGAGAAATTCCTCCAAGGAACGGAGTTTAGTGTAGTCGAGGTTCTGCGATACAACAAGAAACAACGGCTTCCCTAATCGTAACGCCTCTTGCAGCATCGCTAACGAAGATGCTGATGTTGACTGTACGGGAAACCCGATACAAAAAATCATTTCCGCTTCGCGTAATGTGGAAGAATTCGGCTGCGGCTCGTAAAACTCGGCACCGGTCTTTTGGATATAGGTCGTCAGTTGTACCGACTTATCTTGTTCCAGCGACGATCGGATGAATGAAACGTCCGGGCTTGGAGCACCGGCAAAAAGAACTATTTTCCGTTTGGTGTCTTTGACATTTACAAATTCGCTTGCTGTATTGTTCTTTTGCGTTAGTTCTTTCGACATACCTTTCACTGTTGCCGTCAGTTTCCTGCTGCCTGCTTGCGTGGGTTTATAGGTGAATTGCAGCGGCATTACTTGCTGCGATTTTGAAAGAACGACGGTCTTTTCCTCAACAACAGCACCGTTGTCGGTCAGGGATACTGTCACAGCTTCAGCATCAATGCCGTTAGATTTTAGAACTACAGAAACCGGTTGACTGACACCAATGTATGATTGTTCATTAGTAAGGAGTGATTGCACCGATACATCCTGCGGTTCAATTGTATCACCAATTCCAATAACATAAACTGGTCGCGCTGATTTTTCTGCGCCATAAAGAGGATTAGCACCTGCCGTGAACACACCGTCGGAAATAAGCACAACCGCTTGTGTATTCTGTTCAACAGCATGGTCGCCAACATAGCGGAATGCACGTTCGATATCAGTACGCGCACCATTGAATTTCAAGGAATCAATACTCCCGGGTTGAAGTGATGTAACGGTCTCGTTGAATACCACAATATCAACATCATCAGATAATGATTTCAACCCCGACGATTCCCATACTTCTTTCATAACTGTACTTCTCGGCTTTCCATTTTCGTCAATTGTCATCGAAAGTGAGTTATCAACCAACACTGTTATACCGGGTTCGACGACACGCGAGCGTACAAAACTCAAAACCGGCTCGAAGAGTGCAATAACAAGAAGTGTCAATCCAATACTTCGTAAAACGGTCAATATGATACGTCGAAAGGTTGTGACAGGCGGTGTTGTTCGGCTGTAATACCATATCCCTCCACCAATACCAATCATAACTGCAAGGATACATAACCACCACGGTGCGATAATTCCAAGTGACATTCTGTGATTTTCGGATTCGTTAATTCTTAGGGATGCAAGATAGATGTCCTATCCGCCGCATAAAAGAAAAAATCACGAACAAGAAGAAGAACTATTGCCCATTACGGTGTACCCGCCCTATCTTCGCAATGTGTTTCGGGGTGTGGCTCAGCCCGGTAGAGCACCTCGTTCGGGACGAGGGGGTCGGAGGTTCAAATCCTCTCACCCCGACGAAACCAACCCATACGGAACAATCCGTGTGGGTTTTTCTTTTTAGTTATCCGCCCTTAATTATGATACTTGGTAAAACCGTTGTTGTTGTCTTACCCGCCTATAATGCGTCTCTGACATTAGAGCGAACATACAGGGAAATTCCATTTGACATAGTTGATGAAGTGGTGCTTGTGGATGATAACAGCAAGGATGATACAGTCAGCACTGCACAGTTATTGGGAATTAAACATGTTATCAAACATGAGAAGAATAAAGGATATGGGGGCAATCAGAAAACCTGTTATGCTAAAGCTCTTGAATTAGGTGCGGACATCATAATCATGCTACATCCCGATTACCAATACACGCCCAAACTGATTGTTGCAATGTCAAGTATCATTGCCGAGGGATTATACCCCGTCGTTCTTGGCTCGCGCATATTAGGTAATGGTGCGCGTAAGGGTGGAATGCCGTTGTACAAGTATATCGCCAACCGTATTCTTACATTAACGGAGAATCTGTTGACGGGACAGAAGCTCTCTGAATATCACACCGGTTACAGGGCATTTAGTAAAGAAATTTTCTCTGTGATTGATATATCAATCAACGACGACGATTTTATATTTGATAATGAGATGTTA
>JAEUSO010000145.1 GCA_016788605.1 Candidatus Kapaibacterium sp.
TCATCACACCGATTCTCTCGAAGAGATTGTTCATCCTACCTTGATAGAGAATCTGCATGTGCGCCCCGACAAGGACGAACTCAGGCGTAACTGTTGCATTCAATTTTGATGTCAGCGTTTGCAGTGAATCACGCAAAGCAACAATGTTTTGCAGACCGTATTTCTGCTTGAATGAGTCAATACTTTTCCAATCAACAGTTGAATCGGGAAACACAAGGACGAATGCAATCTCATCCTTTCTGTACGATGTAATCAGGTCTTTCAAACCGAGCGTTATTTTCTGGCAGATAGGACACGTTGGCGACATCATTACAAAAACTGTCCCACGCTTCCCTTGAACAGTACGCAGCTCCTCAGGTAATGCGATTGTTGGCGGTTGGCTTACCTGATGTTGTGCTGTCAGTAAGCCGGGTAAGAACAAAAGAATGAAGACACATTGTAAAAACATCGTTGCAACCTGAATCATCGAACGACCGAAAATGGCATAAACACATTCCGCGAGCCAATGCTGCACTCAACAACATAACGTCCGGCAGACAATGCCGATGTGGTTAGAGGTATATCATTCATTCCAGAATTGAACTCAACCCGTATTGGTGCTTGAACTTGTTTTCCGCTCATATCCACAATTCGCAGCGTGCCGATTGCATCCGCCGAAACTTCACACCGAACAGTAGTACTGTTACTTGCCGGATTTGGCATAACGGAATGCAGAGTGAACTTTTGAAGCGGATTCAACTCATTCTCAACACTTGTGGGATTGGAATCCATTATGATATTCTCATCGCCATTTTGATAGAGCGTCCATATAAAATAGTTGAGAAACATTTCATCAAATGTTGATTCGCCCCACGTAACGAGCTTTGGAGGATTATTCGGGTTTTCAGGATTGTCTTCCGTATTGTTATACGATGCTTGGTAATAAAGTGTCGATCCACGTGGAATTTTAACCGGATTCTTAAACATGTAAAATCCCTGCCAGTTAAAATCCCAACTATCAATTTTAACAAGCGGTATTGTATCCTTATTAGGCGTAACGGCAAATGAACGGCAATCCTTTCCTAACAAGTGCATGTGCGGGGCAATACCAAGTAGCGATATATCCCTTGCTATAACCGTTCCCTTAATTGTTCCTTCGAATGATCGTACTGTGTTCGCCGGAATGATTAATTGTTGAGTCATTTGTTCACGCCCAATCTGCGCTTGGAATATCTCGCGGCTCGATGGCTCTTTTGCAAAAAAGATATTGAGTGACGAGCGGTCTTCCTCTTCGACAGGTGATGGAGCGTAGTGAATTTGAATCACAATGTCAGAATTTTTGTAAATAGGGATTCCCATTCCTTTAGGAAAGAAACGCGGTGTTGCACCGGGAACCCATCCGAGCAAACTTTTCGTGGGATTGAATCCCGGACCACTAAAGCCGGAATAACCAAAGGCGGTATCATTTGCATCGAGTTTGCGCGCAGCTCCTGTTGTATCCAAAAAATACAGTGCATGATGAACGATGCGTTTATTATCTGGACGGAATTCGATAGCAGCAATCGTTTTGTTTTCGAGTAGTCCGGTGGGTAAAACAAAATTGCGGTACACATCCTGATTTGTACCGGGTTGCTTCCACGATTTCTCCATCGTTAAGATGAGGTCTGGTTTGCCAAGTTGTGACCCCTCGTTAAACACAGGAAGCGGTGGAAGTTTAGATTCATCGCCCATAGGTGCGCCTGCGTCAGCCCATGCTGCAATCTTATCAATCTGCTCTTGAGTCAAACCGCGAGCGTCCGAGAATTTTCCATAACCGGCAGTTGGTTTCCACGGTGGCATCGTTCGGTCGGCAGTCACAAATTTGAGCATCGCTGCACGGCTTGCATTGTCTTTATATGTTGTCAGAGCAAATGGTGCGATTTCACCTGCGCGGTGGCAATTCACACAATTCTTCCAGATAATCGGTGCAATATCCTCAGCAAACGTAGGCGTTGAGCCTGCATGAAGATTGATAACAGATGCTAGACATGCAACAAGCAATACAGCAAGGGAATAGTGACGCAATGTTTTCATACGTGAGCAAAATGTGAGTGTGATAACGACTTGCTTAGGACAATGATGGTATAAAATGGTTTAATGCCATGCAAGAATACACGATTATTTTTACGTGATAACAATGTGCTGACTTTGATATGGTTCGTGAACGAAACTAAACTTTCTATCTTCGCGTTCTGCCAATCGTTTTTAAGAACCAAAAAATTTAACTTATGTCATTTGACGTACTCCGAACACTATGCTCAACGCCCGCAGTCGGCGGACGTGAAGAAGCATTTCGCGCCGTAGTTCATACAGAACTCTCCCCCATTAGCGATGAACATTATGTAGATGCAATGGGTAATGCTTTTTATCGCAGAAAAGGTAAAGGCACGAACCCTCGCCGCATCATGATTGCAGCACACATGGATGAAATCGCATTTATCGTGCGATATGTTACGAAAGATGGATTTCTTTATATCCAACCGTTGGGCGGTTTCGACCCGCGTACATTGGTCGCACAACGGGTGCTTGTCTATGGACGGCAGACATTGCCCGGCATCATTGGCATTAAGCCGACCCACTTCACTACAGCAGAAGAGCGTACCCGCGTCACTCCCGTCGAAGACCTGTTTATTGACCTCGGACTTCCGGGCGAAGACGTTCACTCGCTTGTCAAAGTCGGCGATTGTGTAACAATGGAACGCGACCTGATTCAGATAGGTAACTTCTACACCGGTAAAACACTCGACGACAGGGTTGGTGTCTATACTATGATTGAGGCATTCAAAAAGTTTGCACAGAGTGATGACGATATTTATGCTGTGGCAACTGTTCAAGAAGAAGTCGGTGTTCGCGGTGCGAAGGTAGCGGCGTTTGGTTTGCAGCCCGACATCGGCATTGCGTTGGATATAACAATTGCCGCAGATATGCCCGGCATTGAAGAGCGTAATTGGTGTGTGGCAATGGGCAAAGGTGTTGGTATTAAAATCATGGATTCCTATTCCATTTCGCATCACGGACTTGTGGAGCATTTCCGGACACTTGCTGAAGAGCGAGGCATCACCCATCAAATGGAAATACTGCCTAAAGGCGGTACGGATGCGGGCGGGATGCAGATGAGCCGTAATGGTATTCCCGTTATCACACTCTCAATCCCCTGCCGCTACACACACTCCGTTGTTGAATCCGTCCATAAAGATGATGTGCAGGCAACTGTTGACTTGCTCGTTGCGTTTATCGAGAACTCAACCGCATTTGCTGTGTAATCACAATATAGAAAAGGGTCGGATGATGTTTCCGACCCTTCATTCTTTCGGTATGAATTGATTATTCTTTAGTGCGAATGACAAAGACAGGACATTCCGCTTTGCGAAGTATTCTTTCGGTTGTACTTCCCAATAAAAAATGATTCAGCCCACTTCTTCCGTGAGTTGATATACAAATAAGTTCGATTGCATTCTTCTTTGCATAGTCAAGTATTTCTTCTGACGGTTTGCCTTCGCATACAGAGGCAACAACACTCAACCCTTTACCGCGCAACTCCGCGGCAAGCCCGTTCAGACGTATTTCCCCTTGTTCGCGCACCGATCGTACCATATCAACATACACAGATTGCTCCATGCCATTAATAGATACAAACGTCTCTATCGGCTCAACAACAAATAAAAGATGAACAACTGCCCCATAACGTAGCCCGAAGTCCACTCCGTAGTCAACCGACTTCATTGAGCAGTTGCTGAAATCCACTGGAACGAGTAAAGATGAATAGTTCTTCATAGCAAGAGCGATATAGTAAGAGCGATTTAGTGAATTACTTCTTTGCCGGGCGAACTTTCTTCACTTCAGCAGGTGTAACCACAGTCGGAGTATTACCCCAACTACTATAGACAAACGTCAAAACATCTGCTGCGTCCTTATCGGTGTATTTCGCAGGGAGCGGTGCCATAACTCCGTTGTATTTTTTGCCATTCACAGTAATCTCGCCTTTCAATCCGCCAACAACACTCTTGATGATTTCCGCTTTTGGTTTTGATTTCAGGTAGTCCGATTTTGCAAGCGGCGGATAGATTGTACCCAACCCTTTGCCGCCGTCTTGGTGGCATGTTTTGCAATATTCGTTATAGACCTTCTGCCCATTTGCTTTATCTTGGGCTTGAAGGGGTGAAGAGTACGCAATACTGAAAACAAGCATTGCAACAATCGCATAGCGCATAAGATTATTCATAAGTGTACGTAATAAATTAAAAATAAAATAGTATTTATGTTCGCATGATTAAATACTAATACCGTTAATAAGTTCAGGATGTGCCAGACGGAGATTTAAACGGTTAGAACTATCGGCTAACTCCGAAAGTTTCGTCTTGATGAACACCCTTCCTATTTCTGTCCGAAGCGACGACCAGTGTTCATGCAGCGGACAAGGTACGGCAGAACCGCAACCGGGAAGCCCCATGATACATTGTTCGAATTTATCCCGTCCTTCTATAACAGAAATGATGTCATAGAGAGTGATATCCTCACTGTTCTTCGCAAGCATTACCCCGCCATGAACACCACGTTGCGAAATAAGCAGACCTGCCGCCGTGAGTTGCTGCAACACCTTTGTAAGAAAGTGAAACGATATGTTCAAACTGTCGGCGATTGTTTGAATGCCGACGAGTTCATTGTGCGGTTGCGAGGCAATGTAGATTGCCGCTTGTAAACCATAGGTACAGGTCTTTGAAAGCATCGTGCCGCTCCTATAATTGTGAATGAGTTCTGTAACGGGATTTTTCAGACATGATTATCTTTTATATGCAAATTAGCATTGTGGCTACACTGACAAAAATCTTTTTTACATTGAGGTATTATTTTTTTAGGACTATGACCAGATCTTCAATTGTCCATCGTGCTTTCAGTGGAATTGTCTCTGGACGGATTGTATATACTTCTGCAAAACGGAATGGCGAAAGCGAACCAGATGAATACACACCATTACCATCTTCGTCGCAGAATACTTGCATTGTATAGTCCCCCTCCTCGCAGCCATAAATAATGAAAATACCGGCTTTGTTGAGTTTGACAGTTCGTTGCAGATTGGTCTTGGTGTTTGTAAGTGTTACAACATAGTTCTTGCATGATGATTGTGTTGAATCCAATAACACTGCTTTGATAGTTGAGAGATTCCGCACATCAAGTGTTTTGAACCTCAACCGGATGGTGCTGTCTTTGGCATTTGCACCAAACACACCTTTCATAGTTCCACTCTTACAACGTAATTCATACCATGTATCAGAACGGAGTGAATCCGCAGGAAGAATGGCAAATTCATTATCTCCGCGCCACAGTACACGTGTTGGAACTGTCACCGTTCCTTGATACAAGACAATTGATTTTTCAACCGACGTTCTCTGCAATGCCGAACTGAATACAAAACGTATTTCAGGTAATCTGCTGATATTCAAGACACTGTCGCGGATACTAGTTCGCAAAAGAGTTGGTGGTGTTGAATCAACCTCCGTTGATGTACTGAAAATTTGTGTTGCCAATGAATCAGGAAGACGGTTGCCGACACTATCTCTAAGTCCACGGTCAGTATCACCTTGCACTCGCACACGACGATATTTTATAGAGTCCATTCGCTCGGTGTACACCGTTACATTCTTGGGCGAACGTGTTGAAATATGTGCTGCAAGAACTTTCATCGGATTCACATCAAGCGTATCGGATACAATCCAATGTTTTGCATCCACAGAAAGCGTATCAATGGGTGTCGAGAAAAACGCCTCTAATGTTCGTGACGATGATGACCGGACTTCGATGAGTTCAGGAGCTTGTATTTGCAAAGTGTTACCGACGCGAAGTTTTACAACAGTAGGTTCACCTTGCTGAAGAGTGATGTCGTGCGTCATCGTGCCATATCCATCGCCTTGATCATAAAGACCATTCTTCAACTGATCTCGCACAGCGACCACTCTGTACAACCCCGGCGTTAATGCTTTGAAGATAAAGCTCTTGTCAGTGCCAACTTGTGTACGGTATCGTGGCTTTGTTTTGGTGTAATCAAGTGTATCGGGATTGATACCAGAAAGCGGGTAGAGAAACGCATAGACACCTGCGGGATTTGCATCATCAAGCGTGCCTTGTATAGTACAACTATCCAAGCGAGAGCCGGTTGAAAACACTATGGTATGGGCAGAAGCAGGTTTGTTACCACGAAGGTCTGTGTAATCAGTTCCAAGTGTCAGGGAATACGTTGTGTTCGAATCGAGCGGCTCGGCAAACCTGATGGTCAATTCCTTGCCGCTCCACGAGTATTCAAGCCGCTTTTCAGGCGAGAGAAAGATATTCTCAATGACTTTACCTTTATCAACATACTCGCTGAATTGAACCCATAACTCTTTTGCTGCGAAGTTCACCGTACCGCTTGCCAATCCTGACGTATCAACGAAGGGTGCGGTTTTGTCCTCCGGTCCGCCGGGCGGTGCCTGAACATTGGCGCACGACGACAAAAAAAAGCAGAGTCCCAATACAACGACCACTGCGGTTGATTTGTAATACTTGATGATACGTGATAATGCTCTCTGCATAGTCAGGATACGACAAAGCCAAACCGGAGTGGCTTGGCTTCGTCAGTGTTTTGTTATGAATTGTGTTACGCCATTTCTTTCAACAACTCACGCGCAATCACAACATGCTGGATTTCACTCGTGCCTTCGTAAATCTCGGTGATCTTTGCATCACGCAGATATCGCTCAACCAAATACTCGCGCACATAACCATAGCCGCCGTGTACTTGTATTGCTTCGAGCGCAACTTCCACAGCCGATTTCGATGCAAACAGTTTAGCGTGCGAGGCGGACTTGATGTAGTTCATGTGGTGGTCTTTCATCCATGCGGATTTATAGACCAAAAGACGGGCGGCTTCGACCTTCGTCGCCATTTCGGCGAGTTTGAATTGTATGGCTTGTAATTCACTGATTGGCTTGCCGAATGCTTTACGTTGTGTTGAATACTGCACTGCTGCTTCACAGGCACCGGCTGCAATGCCCAATGCTTGCGCGGCTATACCGATACGACCGCCATTCAACGACTCCATCGCTATTTTGAACCCTTGCCCGACTTCACCAAGAATACAATCTTTGTGAACGCGCACGTTGTCGAAACCTAACGAACATGTATCGCTCGAACGGATACCGAGTTTGTCTTCTTTGAGTCCGTGAGTAAATCCTTCCAAGCCCTTTTCAACAATAAAACACGTGATTCCTTTGTGTCGTTTTTCGCGGTCGGTTTGGGCAAACACGATAAAGATTCCAGCCGACGTACCGTTTGTAATCCAATTCTTTGTACCGTTCAGCACCCAATAATCGCCATCCTCTGTCGCCATCGTATGTTGCGAAGTAGCGTCTGAGCCAGCTTCCGGCTCGCTAAGACAAAATGCACCGATAGTTTGACCAGTGGCGAGCGGACGGAGGAAACGTTCTTTTTGATCGTCCGTACCGAACTCGTTGATACCCCAGCAAACAAGGGAATTATTGACAGACATAATCACACCCACACTTGCATCCACTTTGGAGATTTCTTCCATTGCAAGGACATAACTGAGTGCATCAAGACCGCTGCCACCCCATTCTGTGGGAACCATCATTCCTAAGAAACCCAATTCGCCCATTTTCTGCACGATTTCGGTTGGGAACTCGGCGTTTTTATCGCGTTCAATGGAAGACGGAGCTACTTCTTCCCGGGCGAACTGTCGTGCAGTATCGCGAATCATGATGTGTTCTTCAGAGAGTTCTAAATTGAACATGCTTGATAAGTATTGGTGACGAATGATTAGATTTTTTTCAACAGCATGGCTGTTACAAGCCGCAAAAATGCGAAATTGCGTTGAGAAGTTCCGGCGAAATTGCAGCACACAGCCGGATGACCCGTACCATTTACTGCCCATTGAACCAATGCACCGGATTGCCCGTGGTTTCGCACCATACTATTTCCTTCGTTTCTTATGTTATATCTGCGTGATTTACACCGCGCCATGCCTACTCGCACAAGGAAGTGCAGGTACGGCAGCCCCGTATGAATCCCGTGTCGTTGTGGATATGCCCAATGCCGGTGTACTCTCAAAAAATACCCTTGGTTTGTATGCCATTGCATTTGGCGATGGCGGTATTCTAACGGAATGCAGTGTAGCAC
>JAEUSO010000146.1 GCA_016788605.1 Candidatus Kapaibacterium sp.
TGAAATGCGGCGTGTTGAACCTGTACATACCGAACGCGGCGAACATCCGAGGTGCGATGAAGAACTATATTCGCGAGCACTTCACCGGCGCGAACCACCGCGAGCTTGCCCTCCGGCTCGGTATCAACGAGGGAAGCGTGTATAAGATGTTGGCGGAGTGAGGGTTATGCGTTAGCAACACCCTCCATGATACCATATACTATAGCCGAGCTTCGGTACGTAGCGCCAGCAAAGAGTTGTTGGCGTTCGATAGGAGTTAGGTCAGAGCCATCATCAAGGGCAACACCCACATTTCCCGCTGATGGTCCAACAAAGACATTGTTGTCTGTCCAGCACATGTGCTCTGCAATTTTTTGCCACATCGTTGCTCGCTGCTGCCCGTGTGCCTGTTCTGCTGCCTGACGAAAATGTGGTAAGCCGACATCGAAATACTCCCATACCGGACGTGTAAGATTAACCATTTCTCTGTTAAATTCCCCAATCACGGCACACTTCAGCGTAAAAGCTTTGATTAAGTCCCACGGAATAATATGCCGTCTATGAAGTTGATTCAGTACACCTTGCTGTAAAGCGTTAGGATGCGCACGAAGAAACGCTGCAAGTGTTGTGGTTTGTGCATACTGTGTATCAAGGAAACGCATTAGTAATTCTTGGCTGAAAAATGCAGGTTTGCCCGGTCTATTCTGCCCAACCCATGAGTAACTATTGTTATTGAAACTAAGTGCCATATTCACATACTCCCCAATGTGATAAAATTGATAAACACAAATTACACAAACAAACTAAGTATTCCTATTTCTTAATCCCACCCCTTGTAGTCCACAAACTCGAAGCCATAATCGGCAGAGGTAGTGGTCTGGTCGTAGTAGTTGGGGAAGGTGTCTTCGTAAGAGTTGAAGAGCGGCGTTTGGTCGTACTCTGATTTCTCGATATGGGGCGTGTAGCCCTGACGCACAAGGTGGTTGAGTTCTAAATAGCTGCTTGGTGTGATGTTGCTAATCTCGATGGTATCACAGCGCGTGTTCACACCTGCAAAGTGCGTGGTAATATAGGTCTGTTTATTGACGAGTATCGTGGTGTGTTTTTGCACCACCTCGTAGTAGTAGGAATCGCGGTTGGTATGCCGCGTGTCGGACACCCACAGCACCGAGTGTTCTGTCCGGTACTTGGTGATGGGTTTGACGATAACCCGCTGCTGCTCTATGGTGAAGATTTTTATCACGGTGTTAAAATAGGGAATGAGTAAATTCGCCGGACGGGGAAAAGAGGAATAAGTATGTAGACAACATTGAGTATTTCTTTCAATCCGATTTGATGACTGTGACTGTTCTATATTTTTTTCAAATTCAAAATTTGTAAAATGGGATACAGAAATAAGACCTATGTAGCATTCGACGCTGATAATGACATACATTACTATAGACTCATGCAAGCATGGAAGCAAAGTGATAACATATTGTTTAATTTCTATGATGCTCATGACTTGAATAATTTAAGGGCTGATAGCAATGAAGAGACAATAAAAAGAAAGCTACGAGATAGGCTTTCACACACTAAAGTATTTGTACTTCTTGTCGGAGAACAAACAAGGTATTTGTATAAATTCGTTAAATGGGAAATTGAACAAGCTATAAATATGAATCGACCAATTATCTGTGTAAATCTTAACGGTAAAAGAAGTATTGACAACGATAGGTGTCCTCCTATTTTAAGGGATGAGTTGGCTTTGCATGTTAGTTTCAATGCTAAGATTATTGAGAAAGCATTAACTAACTGGGAAGTTCTACATTACGAGTTTAGGAACGAGGGTAAGTCGTGCGATTTCTACTTTGATGTTGAAGTTTATAAAAAACTTGGGCTATGAAGTACTTTAAAAGATTCTACAAACATTTCACATTAATGGAAGTAGTTACTAATATATTTGCTTCTTATGGTGTACTGTTTTGGATTCTGGAGTGTCTTGATTATTTTACAGACAATACATTCCGAATGAATGCTAAAGAATATTGGTGGTTGTTTTTACTTATTGGACTAGTATATCCCCTCATTAAAAGTCACCCAAGGAGTCTTTACACTTTCAAAATACCAAACAGAGACAGTAAGGTAGTGTTGCATTTTGAAAATGCATTTGATATAGAAAGTTCGTCTGTAATTATCCCTATTAACAACTTATTCAAAGTTAATCCTAATGGAAACCTGAATAATTCATCAAGTATGCTGTCTCAATTTGTAAAAGACTTCTACGATAATAAACCAGAAAATCTACAACATGAGATTGACAAGAAAGTTAGAGAACAATATTATATTGATAATAAGGAAGAAACGGGATTTAGGATTGGTACAGTAGTGCCAATAAAAGCAATGAATAGACAATTTTACTTGTTAGCTAACACCACACTTAATAGTTCAGGACGTTCTGTAGCCAGAAAGGAAGAATTAGAACAGTCTCTCAATGAATTGTGGATATATTTATCAAATCATGCGGGGAAAGAGCATTTTACAATTCCTTTATTAGGAACAGGTCGTGGAAGAATCGAGAAAACAAGAGAAGAAGTGATTAAAGAGATTATCCTTTCTTTTCTTGCATCTTGTTCGGATATAACCTTCACAGATAAACTTACAATTTCAGTAAATCCAAATGACATAGACGAACACAACATGGATGTTAAAGGTATTTTGAAGTGGTCAGAAGCAAAAATCTGTTACGTAGATTACCAAAAAAGATTTTTTTCTAATGGGACTAATGTATTGAACTGATTTTGACTCCCCCCTACCGCAACCGCTCCTGAATAAACTCCGCATACACGTTGAGGATTTGCTCGCGGTCTTCCTCTTGCACCACCAAAAACGGACGCGCCGCCATACGCTTTGTGCCATAGTGCAAGTATGATGAATACACCGTCTGCGAAGCAAGCGTGAGGATGCCGCCCTTGCTTGCCGTGGCAATCACCGAACCCTTTGTTGCGCCCGTCTGCTGCAATATCTTACCCGGGTAATAGCCCTTCTTCTTGCGCCGCGCAATGGTAACAGCACCGAATGGTTTCCACTTGTTGCCGCCGCCGTCGTACTCACCGTCAATCACCTCGCCGTAGCGTCCCTCGCCATCGAAGTTTTTCTGAATGGAACGCTCCATCAGTTGCCCGATTTCACCCATCACGCCGGGGTCGTCAATCGTGGTGACGATGCGGATAAACGTCTGTGAGAATTGCTCTATGGTCATGGCAGCGAATCCTCGAACTCGTCGTAGAGCTTCTTCTTGTAGTTGCGCCTGTCGGGGAAGTACGAGCCGTCGGGCGTTCCCATGAAACCCTTCGCGGGCAATACGTCCTTCACCGATTCCGATTCGGTTAGTGTGTAGCCGTCGCGCTTCATTTCGTACTCATTGAGCGTCGTCACACTGCTGCGGCAGTTGTAATGCCGTGGCGGATAGTTATTTGCCCAAAAAGGATCGTCGTGGTGCAGTATCGTACCATTGAGGTCGGCACAGCCCGCCGTTGTGTTCACGTCAATCACCGCATCAAAGCGCAAGTATGGTCGGCGGTTAATGACTTCCATCTGCCGCTTGTACCTGCCAGCCGCGTAGCTGCTTTGTATGTTCGTCCGGTACACGGTTTTCAGCCGCCATGGTGTTACCTCGTTTGCGGTCTCGCTTGGCGATGGTTTCTTCACGTACCATCCTTTCGGTTCGAGCCGTGTTGTTACCTGCTTCTTGAACTCCTCGAACGTCAGCCCCTCTTCCGATGCTTTTACGAGTACGTCGTGAACGTCTTGCAGAATATCAAGCTGCATCACCTTTGCCATCGTGAACGAGCGAGCGCGAACCTCATCCGCCAACTCTGCGAACTTCTCGCTGCTCCATGTCAGCGTGGGTTCTTTCCGCTTCAAATACGCGAGGGCTTTGTCGTCGGTCATCCGCAAGGCGCGGACAAGGATTTTCAAATCAAGCGGCATCGCCGGACTCCTCGGATTGAGCGGCATAATATCCGAACACGGTGCCGGCGGCAATCTCGGTTGCCACATCGAGAGCAATGTCGACATTCATATCGGGATAGACCGTGTGCAGCGAAGCGATTGCATCCTCGAAGTTCGACTGCTCGTTTATGTAGGCAAGAACACTCTCCATCATTTGTGCGACAAGGGCGTTTCCTGTGCCTGCATCAGCCGAAAGCCGCTCAACCCATCTA
The DNA here is from genome assembly GCA_016788605.1 of Candidatus Kapaibacterium sp. Lineage (GTDB taxonomy): Bacteria > Bacteroidota > Ignavibacteria > Kapaibacteriales > NICIL-2 > JAEUSO01. The sequence continues at coordinate 4,185 of JAEUSO010000146.1, forward strand.
TCCACCTCGTCCTGTGCGTCGGAAGCCGCAAAGGGTGCTGCGGGATGTGGCTTCTGCGGTTTGGTGGGTGTGGGTGCGGCAATCTCGAAATCATCGTCAGCATAGCCGCGTGTTTTGACGAAGTATGATTTTGAGAAACGCACACCCATGCCGTAGTCAAGTGTGTCGCGCTCGGCTACTTTCAGATCAATCTCTTCTTTCTGATACATCACAAAACGCGGACGCTCGCCGCCGAGGTTGTTAAGCTCGTAGATGTACCGGATAAGTTCGTTGAAGAAGTCCGTCACGAGCCACATGTCGGCTTCGACGAGCCATCGTGCTGCGGTGAGTTCGGTTGTATCGTTGCCGAGTTTGCTGCCACTGCTGCGCGACATCGCTTCGTGTCCTAATATCAACATGGTGATTTCATACCGTGCGTCGCGCAAGAAGAGTTCGTAGTTGTCGCTGCTGCCGCTTGTCGTTGTGTTCGCCACATTGATTTTCGACGAATCCGGTCCGACGATAACGCGCCCTGCAATCATCTGTTGAAGCGATGTGAGGAACTCATCTATTTTATCCTGCCCGATACCTTCAAGATACTCGCCGACCACCCATGGCATTCCGAACTGTTCGGTGAAGATTGCCCAGAATTTCTTCCCTTCCTTTTTGAAGAAATGATTCCAGTAACAGCGCGTGAGCAGCGAGTCGCCGTAGGGATTGTTGTAGGTGGGGTTGCTGCGGGCGGCGATGAACTTGAACCGCTGCTCCGGCGGGGCGGATTCGGGGTTGCTGTAGTTGATGACGACAACGCCTTCCGGTTCACCCGTATTGCTGTGGTAGCGCAGATTGTTCTCAACGTCAAACGCAAACCACTGACGCGGTTTCAGCACAGGCGGAGCAGGCAGCCACACGCCGCTTTGCGAGGTATAACGCGGGATCTCGAACACTTCCATTCCCGATGCAACCGATTTGAGCACCTGCTGAATGAGTAACGCCATGTTGAGCGAGTTAAACCACGTCTCAATCAGTGTCGCCGACGATGATTCCGCATTGCCTGAATCAATACGCCATTCGTAACTCATCACGCCGCCGCGCCTGTTGGCAAACAGCGAGTAAATAAACGGGTCGCCCCACATGTCGTCAATCTCGCGGTGAAACACACCGGCTTTGCGGAGAACAGGGTCGGGGTTTGGCAGTATGCCATTGCCGAATGCGTACCAGTCGGTGCGTTTCAGGCGCGTAGCGATTTCGCTTTGCAGCATCTTCTCGTTCGAGGGTGTTGTCATGTCAATATCCTTTCAGTCGGTTTGTTGGTGGCTTTGGTATTGTTGGCATCGAGAACGTGTTGAGTTTGAGCATTCGCCGCCGCGCTACATTGCAGAGTATCAGCGCATCCGCCTTATCGGGCGACCGCCCAAGCCGCTCTTTGATGTTGTCTTTCTTTTCGATTTTCACTTTGTCGGAGTCATGCTCGTAGTAGGTGTTCTCAACTTCTTCGGCGGTGTCTATATCTTCGGCGATGCGGATAGTCGAGGCATCGGGATTTTCGCAGCCCGCAAGCACGTCCTCGCGTAGCCAGAAGTACATCTGTGCGCGTCGGTTGCTGTACTTCATCGTAGCGCGTTTGCCGCGTTCTTCGAGCGGTTGCGAATCGAACCACACCGCTTGAATCGTTACCGGACTGCATAGCTCCGCCAACCTGTCTGCAACGCCTTTCCCCATTGCGCCCGCATCAATGAATACCGTGCCGCCGTTTGCTTTCACGCGGTTGCAGAATGGCAGCAGCTTCCGCGCCTGCTGCATTGTGTCGTACTCCTCGTATATCGCTTCAATCCACATCTCGCCGAACTTGTTGTGAGCATAGACCACTGTCTTGTCCGGTCGCCCCAAGCCAACGTCAATCCCGCCGCCAAAGGGTTCGCGGTCGCGTGGTGCGGATGTGATAGTATCAAGATGTGTTTGGGTGAGGATGCTGAAATCAGAATCCTCAATATCCCATTTTCCATACCGCAGCATGGCAAGCTGTGCGCCCTGCATGGTACTGAATGCCATGTTCACATAACCGGGCGGGAGCAGGGGATTGTCGTCGGGCAATGATGGAATGAAGTTGTGCAACCCGTCGCCGCCGATTTTCGTGAGATAGTTCGGTGCTTTGCGGGTGCGGGTGTCTATGTAGGTGCGTTTGAGGTAGTTCTTGCCGGGTACGGGATTCGTGGTGATGTAGATGTAACCCGCAAGCGGTTCGTTGGTATCTATGTGGTATGCCGGACGGCGCAGAAGCGAGGGCAGTATCTCGTAGAACATCTCGCCGAATTGCGAACCCTCGTCCACGAATATCGCTGAGCATTCAAGCCCGCGAAGCTTCTCGTAGTTCGTGTCGCGGGTGATGTCGGCAGCATAGAACCATATCTGATTACCATTGACGCAATGCCAGATGTTTGCCGTTTTGCTTACGACGAGTTCGGGACAGAAGAACCGCTTAAAGGATTGCTGCGTCGTCTGCTTGAGGTTGTTGTAGTTCTTACGGATAACCACGAACACGCCGTCGCGGTAGTTGCTGATATCAACGCCGTAGATGCGAATGCCTGTCACTGTTTTCGAGCCGCCCTTTGCTCCGCCGAACAGCGTGTTCAAGTACCAACGGGTGCTGTTGTATGCCTCGCATCCCTTCGGAGTCCACGCGATGTACTTGCGCGTGTAGTCGTCAAGGTCGTCGAGCGATTGCACTATGTGGGCGTTATGCGTCATTCTCGTTGTTGGGGTTTGCAGCAGGTTGAACTATCACCGGAGGCATCAGTCGCGGTGCGGCGGTTGCGGCTCTCTCGTCGGTGGTTGTAGCGGCGTTATTCTTGTACGATGCACCTCGCGCAGCAGCTTCCGCTTCTTGGAGCTTTGGCAGAATTGAACCCATGCGGTTGATAATCTCCAAGTGTTGAAAGAGTGGGAGCGATTTCAGGACGTTCTGATCCTCTTGGCTGCGCTCAATCCACGCATGTTCCACACGCGAGAGTATCGAGAGCCACGCCCGTGCTTGCGACGCATGTCGACCGCGCATTTCATTGATTTCATCCTCGGCGTTCCGCTTGAGAATCTCGGCGGCAATCCAGTCGTCATAGGCGGTGCTGCGAGCCGCCCAACTGTACTTCTTCGAGAGAGCTTCAAGGTTGCGTTTTGGAATGTCAAGGTGCTTTGCAGCAGCATTCAAACTCCGCTGTCGACCAAGTGTCAGATACAGAATGAATGCGGAGAAGTTCTTCTGCGTTTCACCCGCTTGCCGCCTGCACTCGATGGGCAACGAATCCGCATTGACTGTTATCGGCGTGGTTTCCATGCGTTCCCGAACTCCTCTGTGTTCATACGCACGGGGATGCCAACACGAGCCGCCAGACGAATCACCTCTTCATCTTCCATACCGTACTCGCTGCATATCTGTTGAACCGCTTTGCCGTGTTCAAGTTCACGTTGCACAATCTCCGCCATCGGCAGCACCGCGTGTGTGCCTTTTGCGCGATTGGTTCTGACTGTAGTTGCAAGCGGGTTTGCAGGCGCAATCACGGTGCAGGGAACATAGCCATGGTAGCGTTCCATTAATTCAGGTGCTTCGCTGATTTTCCATCGGTGAAACCCGTCAATAATGGTATGCTTGGTTTTGTCGGTGGCAACACCCGGTATAACCGTTCCCAGTTTGAAAACCACAAGCGCAAACAGCCAGCCGTCTTCGAGAATGGATGTTTTAAGCAACGCCATTTCGGGCGGCGATACATGGTTCGGGTTATAGAGATTCGGGCTGAGCTTGTCGCGGTGAATCCATTGAACGCTGCTCACCGGTTCTTTGCTGAAATCACCGCATTGAATCATGGTTTGTACAATGACATCGGTAGGTGATGCTTTTACCCTGCCACTTTTGTTCTTATTGGAATCGTGTGTTTGCTTCATCTCGTAGTGCTTCCTCGTAAGTGATACCTCGTTTCTTCCTTGTCTTATCCGACTCTGTTGACATATTGCACGACC
>JAEUSO010000147.1 GCA_016788605.1 Candidatus Kapaibacterium sp.
CGGATATTCACAGGTGCGGGATAGAGCAAATCCAGTGTTATCAAGAGAACCGCCCACCCGCACATTACAGAACACAGCAATCGCAACTGTCGGGAGCGTTGTAACGAATCCCTGATAGCAAAGAGGATGTTGCGAATGTGATACGCGAAAAATGATGCGACGCTCATGGACTAAAAGCATCCGACCGGCGGGGAAGTGTCGGACGGCGTTATGATGTTCGGTTATTGCTTAATGGTGATTGTCCCACCGCCGTTGTACGAATGGAAATCACCATTGTACATGGCATCGGCGGCTGCAGGGGCAAGACGAAACGTTCCGGGTGTTATCGCACGGACAACATAGTAAAACACTTTGTCTTCAGTGCCCACCGATGTGAACAGATTGATGCGGTCGTCGCGGTAATCAATCGAGGCAGGTATTGTTGCATTTTTCGCCCACGTCAGTTCGGGTACTTCCGATATGCGTGGATTTTCTATCTCGAATCCCGATGGCAGCAAATCGCTGATGACGATGTTATCCAAGAATGCGCGAGTAGGGGATGAGAGTGTCAGTTTTACGACAATAAGGTCATTCTGATTGAATGTTGTGCCTCTGATTTCCGCACCGTTTCTATCCAAAAATGTCCGTCTTATCTTCAGCATCGCATCCTCTTGACGCATCGTATTGGTGGCGGAGACACCGCGTGTTTCCCAGAAATAATACACCGTTCCTCCCTTAGCACTAATTTTCACATCACGGTTTGCTAAGCCGTCGTCAATCACTACATCTTGCGTTGTGAGATTGTACGTTTTGCCGTTTGCTTCAATCGTTGCAGTTGCATTCGCTGATTGTGTTTTGCGGGCAAGTTTGCCAAGTGCGACAAATGCAAAACCGAGTTCTTGTGTCGAAAGCCATTTGCGCGAACGGATTTGCTGTGACAGATGCCGTGCCATGGAGTTCACTTGCGGATTGCTGAAATCATTATCAACCAGCGCCGAGAGAACAAGCGCCTCGTCGCGTAAGTACGAACCGAATGAGCCGCCGAGCTGCATCGCAGAAAATTCTGTGAACTGCTTTATGGTTATTTTCTGATAATTCGCTTTATCGCCCAATGTCAGATAACTCAATGCAAGCATGAAACGGGAATCTTCCGTCAATGATGCAAGTGAACTTTTATAGAAGTTCATAAGCGACACGTCTTGTTTGCCGGCAAGGGCAAGAACATACAGTGAATAACATACTTCCTGCGGAATGACCATGCGCTTTTTCGTCGTCCCCGCTGCATCAAAATAACCGTATTCAACGTGCTCTTTCACTTGTGCTTTTGTTGCAAGATATTGCGTCATGCGTTGTAAGCCGCGTTCATTCACATCATAACCATTGCGCTGTGCTTCGATAAGAAAATGCGCGGCGTAGGCAGTACCCCACCACGATTCCTGATTGCCGCCTTGCCAATAGGATAAGCCGCCGTTGTATAGTTGCATTGATTGCAATTTGTTGATTGCTTCCTGTACGTTTGTCCGTGCGTTTGCACTTACGCCTTTGGCAACACTTGGCATAAAGTCGGCAAGGTAAATCTGCGGGAATGCTTTCGATGTCGTTTGTTCGACACAGCCGTACGGATACTCAACCAAATCAATGAACGACTTTCCAAACTCCGCAATCGGTGACTTCGAGACAACAAGGCGCGCCTTTGCTGTTCCGCTCATAAAATCTGCAACAAGTTTCATGCTTGTGGATTTTCCGTCAGCGACCGAACCGTTGCCGGTATTCTTGATAAGCGGTGATGCAGGACGGACGGCAATTTCGGTTCTATCAGTGTAGGATTCCGCACCTGCTTTTACACTTACATCAATCGTTGATTGTCCGATGCTGTTCAGTGCGGCAATAGAGAACATCACCCGTTGCTCAGCATTCGGTTGAAGGTTCGCTCCTTGTTGCGTGGAGCCAACCACTTTGAAGAGCGAGCCGACCGATACGCTTGCATTCGCATACATCTGTTTCGATGTTGTGTTGGCAAGTGTCACCGGTACTTGAATCGTATCGCCCGGACTCATAAATCGTGGTAATCCTGCGGTAACAACAACGGGGTCGGCAACCGTCATGTTCTTTTCCGCTGCGCCAAACGACTTTCCTTTATAGGCAACCGCCATAATGCGGAGCGAGCCGCTGAATTGCGGAATGTCAATCGTATATGTTGCTTCACCGCTGCCGTTGCTTTGTACAATTCCGCTCCAATATGCCACAAGGTTAAAGCGTTTTGCCAAGACCGGACTAAGCCGGCTTGCCATTTCGTCGTCGCCCGCACCATAGGCAAACTTGCCGGGTTTTAAGTCCGGGAAGAGGTATGGATACACATCATACGAATTGACTTGTAACGCACGCCGCTGATAGAAATATCCATGTGGGTCGGGTGATTTGGTTCTGCGAATCGCAAGCACACCTTCGTCCACTACGGCTATTGTCATTTCGCATTGTTGCCCCGACAGAGCTTTCACTTTGATGGTCTGTTTCGTGTTGGATTTCGAGCGGTCTGCGGCTTCAATTACAACTGGAATCCGTGAAGACGGCTGGTTGCAAATCAATGGTGCATAACCATGGGCAACACTGAGCGGCATTGCCCCATTATCCAACGGCTTGAAAAGCGTTGCGGAAACATACACGTTCGGAACCATCTCGTCGGTAACGGTGATTGTCATGATTGCCGACTTTTGGTCGGTGTTCAAATACTGATAATTTTTTACGCCGTTGCGCTCGGTGGTGACAAGCAGCTTTCCGGCAAATGGCGTTTTGAAAAGAACCGTTGCTTTTTCACCCACGGTGTATTGCTCTTTATCAAAAGATATATCAACCGTGCCTTCGCGTTTCACTTCGAATGACGACGAGGTGGTTGAACCCCATCCATAAGCAAAGTATTCACGCTCGACATAGTTCTCGGAGTTAACAGGCATGATACGCAAACGGTACGTGCCACTCGCTTTCGGAGCAATGCCTACCGACGTACCACCCGCACCAATACTAACATTCTTATCGCTGATTATTCTGTTCCGCTCTTCCGAAACATAATTGAACGAACCGTAGTCATTCTTCTTCATCACGGTCTCCCATGTTGTGTGAATGACCTGAACACGTGCATTTGCCGCCACCGATTTCCCTTCTTTATTCACTGCGATTACGGGAACGCTTTCGCCCCTGCCGACATCAATATAGGAGTCACCGGCTTTGATGCCGAAGAAGACATCCTGTGTGCTAACATCGAATGTCTGCATTCTACTTACAGGGCGACCCGTTTCGTCCATAACCGCTGCAAAGACCTTCGCATTGAGCATGCCTGTATTCACGTATTCAGGCGGGATAGCAAACACCGCACGTGCATTTCCATTCGCATCTGTTTTACCGCTCTCTGTTTTTGAGTGCACTTTGTTTGTATTCTTCGAGCGAATCCAAAATGTGTATCCGCCAATCCCTTTGGGTTGAAAGTTTGTCCGCGATAGGATGTACGTGAACTCGTAGTTGCGGAGCGCGGCGGGCGGACCGTAATAGTTCATCGCATTAACCGAAGCAATCACCGAGTCATTCATCGAATACGCCTGTTTGTTCATGCTCAAATTCACTTTGATTCTGTCGGGCGTGAACTCCTCAAGAGAAATCGCCCGCGATGTTAGCAGCACATCATTCATCGTGTGAACTTCCATGTGGTACGTGCCGGTGGGCATTGCATTCGATGTCGGAATATCGGTTGCCGCCGACCCTTCTGCACTGAGCGTTTGTCGTAACGTCCGGTATTCTTTACCGTCGGGCATAAGTATCTTCAGCTTTACAGGCAATGGACCGGGAGAATTCCATTTTGTGTCGCGAATGATTGTATTACAGTGGATTGTCTCGCCCGGACGGTACGCATCACGTTCGCCGTAGAGAAATGCCTGCAAGCCGCTTGTATTCTCCTGCAAGCCGCCAACATCAAAGCGCGATGTCTCGACTTTTGTATCAGCAAAAAGCATGTAATTGAAGTCGCCTTGATACCTCGTTGTAATCATGCCGACACGGAAGTCCTTCGCTTTGGAAAGCACGTCGGTGAACTTTGCCACACCGCTTGCATCGCTTGTAACGGTCTGCACAACCTGATTGTTTGTTGAGAGAAAACTTACGCTCACACCTTTCACCGGTTCTGCAGTTTTGATAGAATTACAGAAGACCCACACATCGTTATCGCTGTGCTTTGCAATCAACCCGACATCCGACACCGCAACTAATTTTGACGCTTGCAAATACTGCTCGTCATCCGATTCAACCTTCACAACATATACGCCTTTATACTCCGATATATTCTCAAGCGAAAGGTTTAGCAACGAGATATTGCCTGCCTTAGGAAGCGATCGTGTGCTGTATGTGCGAGAACTGACCTTCGTGCCGAAATTGTCTAAGTTATCATTGTCCAACCCAAAATCCCCATAGCCGCCCTTACGTTTTTCTGCATACCGTTGCTCGTAATCACTGCCGTCATCATCACCGTCGCTGCTATAATAATCATAGCTGTCATCATACCAATATCTGCGTGCTTCGCGGAGGAAACCCTGAATATTATTCTCGTAGATTCGATACACCGTGACCTTAATTTCAGGAACACTTGTAATGCGAATGCCAAGATTCCGCGAACTGTTCGGCGAGAGGTACATCGCTTTTTTCTCGGTGAAAGCAATCTCGGGACGCAGTGCGCCAAAGTTGACAAGTTTGTTGAAGTCCTCGCTCATTACGCCGCCAAGCACGCCGCGCAGATTGTTTTTAACCGTAATTGAATACGATGTACCGGGTTTAAATTCACCCTTAACGACAAATCCGGATTCCGAAAGTTCTGCACTGAATTTTAGTTCTGGTACTATCTGAATTGATGACTCGATTGAGTTGTTCTCGACGGGCTGTGATGTTATGCATCGAATCACGCCGTGTGCTTCATCATACTCCGAATAACAGTCCGTGATTTCCAATACCTTCCGTGAGGGAATATGCACATCAAGTGTCATCGGCTCTTTTGTTTTCCAATCGCTTCCGGCGGTTTGCAAGCCGGGGGCTACAGTAAGCGTTATCGTTGCATCATCAAGTGCATCAAACCCGTCTTGGATAGCATACAATGCCTCGGTGTTATCGGTCGCTGCAAGTGAAACGTGCCGCAAAGTTGCCGATGAATGCTTCACGTTCAGTAAATCCGCCACCTGCTGCGAGCGCACATCATAATTGAATTTTGTATTGAGCCGGAGTTCCACCGCCCCGCCGCGTTCTTCCACTTTTGTCCAATACGCTTCGCACCCATCAAGCGCAAGAAATGGTGTGTGAAACTGTTCGCTGATGTTCCTTCCAAGTGAGTTTTTCGCTGCACCTTTACCCAAAAGCGCAGTTGTCAGTGTTGCAGTATAGGATGTGCTTGGTGCGAACTGACTGCGGGGTGAAAAAGTGAGTTGTGTTGGCGTTACCCATTTGTACATACCTGTTACCTGCGGGCTAATCGCGAGATACGCCGTTGTATCCCATTTGCCAACGAGTGAATCCGCGACAACACGCTCATTAAAAACGAATTCAAGGTTTTGTTGTGGTGAAATGACATCACTGAAATTGGTCGAGCTTATCTCAATGCCCGATCGTAATCCGCATGATGAAAAAAGGCATACTGCTACGATGATGGCGTACACTGCAACGGCGCGTTTCATAACGGCGTTCTCCGAGTTGGTTGTTGGTTAAAAACTTAGGGTGGGATTCAAGCGGTCGTTGTAAAGCGTCCCCGTGCCACTTGTGTTCGGCGCGAAAATACCGCACCGGATTCACCGTTGTTCTCGATTGAAAAAAAATAGTTGAGTTGCGATGGAAACTGAGTGCGAGTGCCGCTTCAATAGCAGGATTATTCCGCGATAACGGTTCCGCATAACGATGTGACGAACAGGTTTGTCAATGCGCCAAGTGCCATTGCCCGCCAGCCAAGCCGCGCAATATCCTTTTTCCTGTCGGGTGCGAGAGCGCCAAGCCCGCCAATCTGAATCGCAATGGAACTGATATTGGCAAAACCACATAGCGCAATCGTGCACAGTGTGATTGTCCGGTTGCTGATACCGCCTTGCTTGATGATTGCGCTAAGGTCGGTATATGCGACGAATTCATTCAAGCTGATTTTTGTACCAAAGAGTTGTGCAAAGACGTATGCTTCTTTTGGGTCAATACCGACAGTATATGCAATCGGCATAAACACAATTCCCAACAGTGATTTGAGCGACGGCGGAATCCACGGCAGCCAGCTATGCAATGTGCTTAATCCCGCATTAACAACAGCAACAAGGGCAATGAACGCAAGTAGCATTGCAAGGACATTGAGAGCAAGATGGAGTCCGTCGCGTGCGCCATTGGTGGCAGCTTCGAGGATGGTTGCAGATTCAACCTCGCCGCTTTCGGAACTAAACGTATGAACTTCTTCGCCTGTTGGCGGTGTGGCGAGTTTCGAGATAAGCAACGACCCGGGCGCTGCGAGCAAGGAGGCAAGAAGCAGGTGCTGCGCCGATATACCAAACGATACAAACGCACCCATGACCGAACTGGCAATCGTTGCGAATCCGCCTACCATGATTGCTTGTAATTCCGATTCGGAACAACGTGTGAGATATGAGCGAATTGTTATCGGTGCTTCGGTTTGTCCGAGAAAGATATTCGCCGCCGCCGAAAGCGATTCCGGTCCGCTTGTCCCCATTGTCTTCTCCATGCACCATGCGGCGGCACGCACCACACGCTGCATAACCCCAAGATGGTACAGCACAGAAACAACCGATGAAAAGAAAATGATTGTGGAGAGAATTGTCAGCCCGACTTGAAAGCCGAACGAACCTGCGTATTCGGGTTTGATGACATTACCAAACAGAAACTCCGCACCACTGCGACTGAACGCGAGAAATGCTGTGAATCCTGCACCCACAGTGCTAAATACCTGTACACCTACGGGAAGCACAAGCAACGTTCCTATGAGGACGATTTGAAGAGTGATGCCCCATAGAACGATGCGCCATGGGATAGCTGAGTTCCGCTTGGAAAAGAGCCATGCAGTGAGCAGACAAGCGATAGCACCAAAGAACGAGATGAGTTGCAACGGCATACTGCTATGCTACTCGACAGTGACGCTTTTTGCAAGGTTGCGCGGTTTGTCCACATCGCAGCCACGCTGTACGGCGATGTAATACGCCATGAGTTGTAGCGGAATGGACGCAAGGACAGGCGTGAACGGTGTAAGCGTATTCGGGATATAAATCACATGGTTTGCCAAGCGTGAAATAGCAGTGTCGCCCTCGCTTGCAATCACTATGACCTGACCGCCACGGGCTTTCACTTCCTCGATATTGGAAACTACCTTATCATAGATTTCATCTTTGGTTGCGATAAAAACAACCGGCATGTTTTCATCAATTAGCGCAATTGGTCCGTGCTTCATTTCTGCGGCTGGATAGCCCTCGGCATGGATGTAGGAAATCTCTTTCAGTTTCAACGCACCTTCCAACGCAACAGGGAAGTTATAGCCGCGACCCAAATACAAAAAGTTGGATGCAGCCGCATATTGTAATGCAATAGATTGTATTTGCTCTGCACGGTCGAGAATGTATTGGATTTTTGCAGGCAGGAGCGAGAGTTCTTGTGCAAGGACACGTCCGTCAGAATTTGAGAGAACGCGCTTCCGTCCAAGATAAATCGAGAGGAGCGAGAGCACGGCAAGTTGCGAGGTGAATGCTTTTGTTGATGCAACACCGATTTCCGGTCCGGCATGTAAATACACTCCGGCATCTGTCTCGCGGGCGATTGTCGAGCCGACCACATTCACCAAACCGAGAACAGTTGCACCTTTCAGCTTTGCTTCTTTCAAGGCAGCAAGCGTGTCGGCTGTTTCACCCGATTGGGAGATTCCGATGACTACATCACCCTGACCGATAATAGGATTGCGATAACGGAATTCGGATGCATATTCCACTTCGGTAGGAATTTGTGCAAGTTGCTCAATCATGTACTCGCCAACCAATGCCGAGTGCCACGATGTACCGCATGCTGTGATGATTATCCGCTTGGCGTTCGATAGTTTATCTGCGACTGGATTCAAACCGCCAAGTTTCACATTGCCGTCATCAAGCAAAAGCCGACCGCGAATCGAATCTTTGAACGTATCCGGTTG
>JAEUSO010000148.1 GCA_016788605.1 Candidatus Kapaibacterium sp.
TCATGCGTCCGCGTGTTGGAGCAGCTTTATGCACATCACGACGGCATTCTTCGCTCTGAAGTAAATTTTCCACGGAAGGAAGTTCATATCATGTTCAACCGTGATGCAATATCGCTTCGTCGGATAGTTGAGATACTGGTTGATACAGGATATACGCCCGAATTGACCTTACAAGCAACCCAAAAGGGAGCTATTGCTAATAAAACGGGGAGGGTGAATGATCTACGCTCGCTCTATGTGAAAACCGGAATTGCCGGCTTTGCATTTGCAAATGTTATGTTGTTGAGTGCGCCCGCATACCTCTCGGAAATCAGCGTTGACGGCGCAATACTTGAAGCATCGCTCAAAAATCTCTTTGCATGGCTTTCTATTGCGATTTCGCTTCCTGTGCTTGTGTACAGTGCATCAGATTACTTCGTGCAATCATACCGCTCGGTGATGCAGCGGCGTTTTTCGCTCGACATACCAATCATGTTGGGCATTACGGCATTGTTCACACGCAGTGCAGTGGAAATTGCTCTTGATGCCGGCAGCGGTTACCTTGACTCATTTACCGGTCTCGTGTTTTTCTTGTTAATAGCAAAAGTTATTCAAGCAAAGAGTTTTGAATCGCTTCGTTTCGACAGGGAATTCAGTTCTTTGTTTCCTCTGTCAATCACCAAGATTAGTAATGGTGTTGAACAGTCGGTTGCGATCGCGTCGCTTAAACCGAACGATGAGTTACGAATCCATAACGGCGAGTTGATACCTGCTGATTCTGTCCTTGAATCCGCATTTGCACGGATTGATAACAGTTTCATTACAGGCGAAGCGGAGCCGCTTGAAATTCTACGCGGTATGAGTGTCTATGCAGGTGCTCGGCTTGTCGGTGCATCAGCAAAATTCCGTGTTGTGAAAGATGTCTCCAACAGCCATCTGCACGGGCTTTGGGCTGCGGTGGAAACAGAGGAACGCAAGCGTCCGTGGTTGCTTGATGTATCGGATGCCTTTGCGCGGTACTTCACACTTATTGTCACTGTGCTTGCTGCCGCTACTGCTATCTGGTGGTATCCGAACCTGACGATGATGTTGAATGCAACAACTGCCGTTCTTATCGTAGCATGTCCTTGTGCGCTCACATTAGCAACGCCCTTTGCTCTTGGTGCTGCAATGAATGTTCTTGCTCGGCTTGACTTCTACTGCAAACGCCCTGATGTCGTCTTCGACCTTGCAGGCATTGATACTGCCGTTTTTGATAAAACCGGAACACTCATGGAGTCCACGCCACTCTCTGTAACGTGGTCGGGCGATGAAGCATTGAGTTCACACGAGTGGGATATGTTATACGCCGTATGCCAAAGTTCGGCTCATCCATTAAGCAGGGCGGTGGCTCTTCACTGTAAGGAGCGCGGCGCATCGGTCTTTCACGGAACTGTTAATGTTAAGGAAATCGCCGGCGAAGGTTTGCTTGCCATCCTTGACTCTGCTACCATACTCTTCGGAAGCCGTGATTTATTAGTGCATCATGGAGTCAGCGTCCCTGTACTAACTAACGCTTCATCCTCGGTCAGTTTGGCATGGGACGGCGTATTCAAAGGTATGTTCACGATTGACCATACTTTACGCAGCGGTGCTGACCTCATGCTGCAATCCATACAGTCGCAATCAGGGGCAACAGTAGATGTACACTGCATCAGCGGTGACTCGGCGAAAGATATGCCATTGGTAGGACGGCATATTCCCGAATCACACATCCGATTCGGCATGTCGCCGCAAGAGAAATCACAGTATATAACCACGTTGCAGGCAAAAGGAAAACGGGTTGCAATGATTGGCGACGGTATTAACGATACGGGCGCACTTCGCACCGCAAACATCGGTATCGCAGTGAGCGACAAAACTGCATCATTCACACCTGCATCCGATGTTATCGTATCGGCATCATCGTTACGCAAGTTCGATTCAATCATCAATTTCTCACGTTCGGCTGTCCATACGTTGATTGCTGCATTCGCACTCTCGGTTGTCTATAATATCATCGGTATGTGGCTGGCAATGACGGGTGCTCTTTCGCCAATGGTGGCGGCACTCTTTATGCCTGTCAGTTCATGGAGCGTGGTCGGCGTTGCGTATGGAGTTGTGAGGTGGAGGGGATACATACTGCGGAGGGCATTACAATGAGCGTCATCATTCTTCTTATTGTTTTCAGCTTGGCAATAGCACTGTTCTTTCTGGTCTATTTCCTGTGGGCGGTGCGTAGCGGTCAGTACGACGACAACATCACACCTGCAATGCGAATGCTCAACGACGACCCGCCACCCCGCGATGAATCAACCGAATGATACTGAAGATAAAATCGAATACTATACATTAATCAATTACTATAATTCACAAACTACTGGAGTGTAACACAATGGAACAAAACAGCACACGGGTAGAAAATTTTGAGTACGACAACAAAGTTGTCCGCAACTTCATTATTGCAATGACAATATGGGGTGTCGTCGGATTTTTAGTCGGGCTTATTGTTGCTATCAAACTGCGCTTTCCCGACTTTTTGGGATTTCTGCCTGAACTATCTTATGGTCGTCTTCGCCCGCTTCATACTAATGCGGTGATTTTCGCCTTTGCGGGCAACGCGCTTTTTGCAGGTGTGTATTATTCATTGCAGCGTCTATGTAAATCGCGAATGTGGAAGGACTGGCTCAGCTCGTTTCACTTCTGGGGATGGCAGACCATCATTGTCAGCGCGGCTCTCACGCTGCCGTTCGGATTCACATCCGGTAAAGAATACGCAGAGTTGGAAATGCCGATTGACATAGCGATTGCTCTTGTCTGGGTTGCCTTTGGTGTGAACATGCTCGGTACGATTTTCACACGGCGCGAGCGGCACATGTATGTTGCGATTTGGTTCTACATAGCAACATTTGTCACGGTGGCATTGCTGCATATCGTGAATTCATTAGCTCTGCCGGTAAGTTTCCTCAAATCATACTCGCTCTATGCCGGAGTGCAAGACGCACTTGTGCAATGGTGGTACGGGCATAATGCGGTGGCATTTTTCCTTACTACACCGTTTCTTGGAATCATGTACTACTTCATTCCGAAAATCGCGCAACGCCCGGTGTATTCGTACAAACTTTCGATTGTGCATTTCTGGGCACTCATCTTCATGTATATCTGGGCTGGACCACACCACTTGCTTTATACTGCTCTGCCCGATTGGGCGCAGTCGCTCGGTACGGTATTCTCGTTCGCATTGATTGCACCAAGTTGGGGCGGTATGATTAACGGTCTGCTCACGTTGCGGGGCGCATGGGACAAAGTGCGTGAGGATGTTGCACTGAAATTCCTTGTGGTAGGTGTTACTGCGTATGGTATGAGTACCTTCGAGGGTCCGCTCATGTCCATCAAAAACATCAATGCTCTGACACACTACACCGACTATATCATCGGACACGTACACTTGGGTGCGTTAGCATGGAACGGCGGACTGGCATTTGCGATGTTGTATTACATCATCCCGCAAATTTACCGTACGGAACTATGGTCGAAAAAGTTGGCAAACCTGCATTTCTGGCTTGCAACGCTCGGCATTCTGTTCTACGCAATCCCGATGTATTGGGGCGGTATCACACAATCATTAATGTGGAAAGAATTCACTTCAGACGGCGTTCTTCGCTATCCGAACTTTTTACAGACGGTAACACAGATTCTTCCGATGTATATGATTCGTATAGTCGGTGGCACGCTCTTCACAACAGGTTCGGTGTTCGCGGTGTATAATCTGTACAAGACCGCGAAACAAGGTGTTCTTGTTGCTAACGAAGGTGCGTCCGCTCCGCCGCTTGCCCGTTTGCATCATGCAGCGGGACACGATAAAGGATGGCACCGCGTATTGGAATCACGTCCGCTTCAGTTCACTATTCTCTCTGTTGTAGCTGTTGTTATCGGCGGTGCGGTTGAGTTCATACCAACATTTGTTATGAAATCCAATGTTCCGACGATTGCAAGTGTGAAACCGTACACCCCGCTTGAAGTTCACGGACGCGACTTGTATATCCGTGAGGGATGTTACACCTGCCACTCGCAAATGATTCGTCCGTTCCGCAGTGAAACAGAACGCTATGGCGAGTATTCAAAGCCGGGTGAGTTTGTCTATGACCATCCGTTCCAATGGGGTTCAAAACGTACCGGTCCCGATCTTCACCGCGTCGGTGGCAAATATCCCGACGCATGGCATTTCAAACACATGCGCGAGCCGGGCTCAACATCGCCTAACTCGATTATGCCTGCCTACACGTGGATGTACGACCATCCATGGGACGCACACAGCACCGAAGGAAAGATTATCACACTTCGCAATCTTGGCGTACCATATCCCGAAGGGTTTGAATCGCAAGCAACATCAGATGCACAGAATCAAGCAGTGAAGATTGCCGACGGTTTGAAGCAAAGTGGATTCGACGTTACGCCTGATAAGGAAATCGTTGCCCTCATCGCATATCTGCAACGCTTGGGCACCGACATCAAAGGCGAGAAGCAATCAACTGCATCAACAAAATAAAAGGAAGGGTATAACTATGATGCGAAATGTATTAGAGTCAATAGCAGGTATCGAACTATATCCTGTTATCTCGCTCGTGATATTTCTTGCAGTATTCACCGGAATGGTTGTGTGGGTGCTGCGCCGCGACACGTCGTATATCAATGAAATGTCGGCAATGCCGATTGATGCGGATGATGCCGATATGAATTCAACACAGATAATTTCATAATAGACAAGGAGAATACAATGGCAACGAAAGAAATGGATAAACTGCTTGAACACGATGCCGACGGGATACAAGAGTACGACAACGCATTGCCGCGTTGGTGGCTGTACGGCTTTTACTTTACCATCGTGTTTGGTGTGGTGTATATGTTTTATTACCACTCGTTCGGCGGACCAAGCTCCGCACAAGAGTATGCCAACGAGATGAGTGAAGCGGCACTCCTCTATAAGCGTACTGCGATGTCGCCATCGGCAATGGTGGCGAAGAGCGATGCAGCTACACTGGCGACAGGTAAGGCGATTTTCGAGGGAACAAACAATGCCTGTTACACATGTCATCGGAACGATATGGGCGGTCAGGTTGGTCCAAACCTTACTGATGAATACTGGCTTCATGGCGGGTCGTTTAGTAAAGTAATGGAAAGTATCAAAACAGGATTCCTTGAAAAAGGGATGCAGCCATACGGCACAGGCGCAAAGTTGAATGATGAAGATCTTCTTGCTGTGGCTAGTTACGTATGGTCGAAACGCGGTTCGAATCCGCCTGAACCAAAGGCAATCGAACCCGACCGCGATAAGAAGTACGATCTTGATGGTAATCCGATACCGTAACACCACGACAAGACCAATCACCACCACATTCACCATCATGAGGATTCACCATGTCAATTATTGAAGTCACAACCGATACACCCGAAAGTTTCAGGAACAAACTCTATAATATTGACACCGAAGGACGGCGGCATAAGATATACCCCCATAAGCCCGACGGCAGGTTTTACCGTTGGCGGTCGCGATTGAGTTATCTGTTGCTTGTGTTTTTGTTCCTTGCACCGTTTGTCAAGATTAACGGGTATCAGTTTATGCTGTTCAACATCATCGAGCGGAAGTTCATTTTGTTCGGCGTGGTGTTCTTTCCGCAGGACTTTTATATCGTGGTACTTGGTATCCTTACGCTTCTTGTGAGCATCTTTTTGTTCACCTCGATACTCGGTCGTATTTGGTGCGGATGGCTCTGCCCGCAAACGGTGTTTATGGAAATGCTGTTTCGTAAAATTGAGCATGGTATTGAAGGAAACGCCGTGCAGCAACGCCTGCTTGATAATGCAAAACTTTCACCGCGTAAAGTGATGAAAAAGGCATTGAAGCACGGCATTTTCTTCGCGCTGTCGTTTGCAATAGGTAATACATTTCTGGCATACATCATTGGTTCGGATGCACTGATAACAATCATTACATCGCCCCCAACCGAACACCTGACAGGATTCGTTGCGATGGTCTTATTCAGTTTGGTATTCTATGGTGTATTCGCCCGATTCCGCGAGCAGGCATGTGTGGTTGTATGTCCGTATGGACGCTATCAGTCGGCATTGGTTGATCATAACACCATTGCCATTACATACGATTTTGTTCGCGGAGAGCCGCGAAGTAAATTCACACGCAAAGACAAAGAAGCATTGACGGTACAAGGCGGCGTTGAAACAAGTGCAGCTGCTTCACGAGGTGACTGTATTGACTGTCATCAATGTGTGAATGTGTGTCCTACCGGCATTGATATCCGCAATGGGATTCAGTTGGAATGTGTGAACTGTGCCGCATGTATTGATGCATGCGATGTGGTTATGGACAAAATCAAAAAACCGCGCGGATTGATACGCTATGCCTCGTTAGAGTCCATCCGCTCTGCGTCGCAACATTGGCTCAGTACCCGCGTGAGGGCATATATCGGTGTGTGGCTAATCGTTATGTCGCTCTTTGTGTATTTCTTCACCACACGTGATATGGTTGAAGTGCTTGTACTGCGACAGGCGGGAACGCTTGCCGTGACAAATGCAAATGGTGACAAAGTGAATTTTTATATGATGAATATCATCAATAAAAACTACAACGACATGTCGCTAAAGGTGGAAGTGCTTGAACCCAAGGGAGCGAGTGTTTCGGTGATTGGTGACATAAGCAAGGTAACGAAGGTAAGCGAAAAAAGTGCGCGGCTGATGTTGAGTATTCCTGCCGATAAAATCATAGGAACAGATCAGTACGTGCGACTTGGCGTGTTTGCCAACGGTGAAAAAATTAAGGAATTGACGACACGGTTTCTATCATCGGATTTCAGTTCAACAACGAAGGAGTGATACAATGAGTACAACACCTGTACAACAGCGTTCGTGGTGGGGATACGGCATAGCCGCGGTCTATACCACCTTCGCACTCGCAACGATAGGATTTGCAGCGTTCGCGTTCACACAAAAAGTGGAGTTAGTGGATGATAATTATTACTCAAAGTCCGTTTCGTATCAAGACCATGTGCAACGGCTGAGTAACAGCACTGAATTAGGAAAGAACGTAGAATGCAGAGTGGAAGATGATAAGAACAGTGCGGTAATTGTGTTTCCGCAGGCATCTGCAACCGGCACTATAACGCTGTACCGTCCATCCGAGTCGGGAATGGACAGAACCATTGATATTCAACCCGATGGCAGCGGGCGGCAGCGCATCACCTTGACCGGATTGAAGCGCGGTAAGTGGATAGTGAAATGTGCATGGCAGTCGGGTGGTGTGGCGTATTACTACGAGCAAGGTATCGAAGTGTGATGATAATCGCGGCTTTCATTCTTGGGTTTGCCGGCTCGGTTCACTGTGTGGCAATGTGCGGCGCAATAGCCGCAATGCTGGGCGGGTCGTTGCGTAACAGGATTGCCTATAATGCCGGTCGGATATTCACCTATACCGGTATCGGTCTTCTTATCGGACTTGTTGGTGAAACTGTCCGCATGACCGGCATTCAACAGATTGTCTCTATTGGTATAGGTATCCTTGGTTTGGGGATGGTGCTTGTTCCTCTGGTCTCGAAAAAGCACGGTCAGGTATATGCATTCCATGCGGCAGTCGCAATCAAATTTGGCGCATTGCTTCACTCACGTACTTCTATGCAAACGGTTGTCCGTTTTGTCGTTGCCGGAGTATTAAACGGACTTCTTCCCTGCGGACTGGTGTATTCGGCATTAGGGTTCGCGTTGCTTCAACCCTCAATCGGAGATACCATGTTCAGCATGGCTTTGTTTGGTATGGGTACTGTTCCTGTTATGCTATTTGCCGGAGGCAGGATTCCATCTGTTCCCACCTCCATCCGCCGACATTCAGGAAAAATTCTACCCGCTATCCGCATTGCCGTTTCACTGCTCTTTATCCTTCGGGGACTTTCTCTTGATATTCCCTATATCTCACCAACAGTTCCGCAATCGGTCGAGGTGCTTGCCACAATCAAGAATGACGGACATTGTGCAAGGCGGTAACGCCAATCCTTGAGTACCAGGGTTTAAAAATAAATTCAATGACTCCATAGTAATACTGAAGTGTTACAACATACTTTGTTGATAGGATTGAGATTATTATGTGTACATGATTAATAC
>JAEUSO010000149.1 GCA_016788605.1 Candidatus Kapaibacterium sp.
AGCGATACATTGAAGACCCTTGCTCATAATATCGTAATCAGCATGAATGACAGGGTAAAGTATGCTAACTTTCAACAAAAGGAAGCAAAGTATAACTTCCGGATGTTCCTCTTTGGTCTTTACGACGGTCCGCCGCTGAGCGTGGAAACACTCTCGGACGAAGCTGCTCCATTCACACTGAACACTATCACCCCGAACCCGGTGAACGACGGAACAAAATTCATGTTCTCACTGCAATCAAGCAGCACGGTGTCGCTCCGCGTTGTGAATGCAATGGGACAGGTTGTGGCAACAGAGATTGATAACGCAACAATGAGCGCAGGTTCGTATTCAGCCGATTTTAACGCAAGCGCGCTCCCAAGCGGCACGTACTTCGTCACACTCAGTAATGGTACGCAAAGCGTGACACGCTCGATGGTGGTTGTCCGCTAATCGCATTATGTATGTCCGGCGGGATTTTCCGCAATGATTCTCCAACCGGTTCTTGACACAATCAAGAGCCGGTTTTTTTATGCGCTGTTTTCACCATCCGATTGTATGTTTTACCAATGCTACAATCGTGTATTTCACTAAGGTGTCCCGCCTCTCTTTACCGCAGTCGTCCATTCTCTCTTATGCGGTGCAGCTGCATCCGAAGACAAACACGCTTCGTAAGTGTTCTTGCACTGTTCACTATTTAATATCTTATCAGATGTTCTTATCATCGGGAGTGTTTTATCTTATTGCCATTGCGGCACAAGTGGTTATGTTCGCCGAAGTAGATTTTGGTTTGATGTGTTAGTGCAACTGTTCGCCCTTATTAGCCACATACCCTGCGGAAACGTATGACTCATTGCTCCGCCCTTATCCGGTTGATTCTTCTCGGTTGTGCCGCGCTCTTTAGTGCGGTGCCGGCGGCTGCACAGTATTGGAAAAGCGTGCCTCTTCCCGCGCCTTACGACGGCGGATATTTCTACGAGATTTTCTTTCTGCAGCAGAACCCGCAATACGGCTGGGTGGTTGGCGATATGGGCATGACGATGCGTACAACCAATGGCGGCACAACATGGGTCGGTTCGCTCGTGCCACAGACGTTCCCGCCTACGCGCCAACACCTTGAATGGGTGCAGTTCCTCGACACGTTGAATGGTTATTGCAGCGGTCCGGCTGGCATCTTCAAATCCACCGACGGCGGCGCATCATGGACGGCTATCAACCCTACAGGCGTACTCAACACGTGGGGGTCGTATTTTCTGAATGTGAATTACGGTATTCTTATCGGCGGCGGCTGCGCCACCAATCAAACATTTTATAAAACAACCGATGGCGGCGCATCATGGACAACCACCACAACATCCACAACCACAAGCGGGCTTACCGATCTAATTCTGTATCCCGACGGAAGCGGATTTGCGGCAAGCAGCGGACGCATCTGGCAAACAGCCGACAGCGGCACAACATGGACACAGTATTTGGTATCGGGTCCGACTTCATGGAACGAAGACCTCCAGAAAATGGACAGCACGTTTATCGTACCCAGTGCAGGGAATAGTTGTTCGGGCACGGGTGGCGGCGGCGGCGCGTGGATGACAACCGATATGGGTACATCGTGGAATCGTCTTGCATTGCCCGTCCCATGCTATGGCACATTCCTCCTATCAACCCGAAAAGCATGGCTGTGCGGAGTGAATAGAAACGTCTGGTACACAAGCGACGGCGGTTTGAATTGGGAGTCGCGTAACTGCGGAGTGCAGGGCGATATGGACGACCTGTGGTTCTTCAACGATACAGCCGGATTTGTTATAGGAAGAGGTATTTACCGCTATTCGCCCGCCGAGCGCATACTCAGCAAAAACACCGTGAACTTCGGCGTGACGTGTCCTCCGCTTACCGTGGTGGACACACTGTGGATTCACAACCGTTCATGGAATATCTCGCAAGCCACATGGTCGCTATCCGGCAGCGACTTTTTTCACTTCAACGTACTTGCGCCCGGCACACAGACCGTCTCCATTCCACCGTGCGATTCCGTTCGTGTGATTGTGCAGTTTGCACCACGAAGCGGCGGCGTGAAAAACGCAACACTCTCGGTCTCATTCCCGCAGGGCAGTGCCACACAATCCGTTGCCTTAACCGGCGAACAACGCGGTTCGTCGGCAACAATCGCCGACACGCTCATACAAGTTATGAACGCCGAGTGCAGCACACCGGTTTTACTCAACTCAATCTGGCTGAACAGCAGCGGTGTTCCTGAACAAATCACGCAACTTGTGCGTATCAGCGGCGATTCGATTCTGAACGGACTTGCTCCCCCGCTCACGATTCCCGTTGGCGGCACAACAATCCCCTTTAGCTATGTGCCCACCGATACCGGCTGGGCAACGGCGCAATACCGCGCCCGCATTACTCCTTGCAACCGCGACACAAGCTTTACACTCCGTGTGTATGGCGTTTCGCCCATCATTACCGCAGTATCAGTTCAGCAACTGCAATCGCGCTGTTTGCAAACAACAGTTGATTCGGTTACAATTCAGAACACGGGCAATTCCAATCTGATTGTAAGCGACCTTGCGCTGCTTGGCTCGACATCGGTATCGCTACCTGCCGGACAGTATCCCTTTGTGATTGCACCCGGCGGCTTCCGAAAGATTGCCGTGCAATTCACCCCGACAGCGGGCGGCTCGTTCACAGCAATCCTACGCATCACCAACAACGACAAGACCACACGGCGCGGACAAAAATCACCCTACGACATCACGCTTGACTTGCGTTCCGACGCACCTGCATATGCAATTTCCGATACGCTTCTTGATATGGGCGAACTCTGCATCGGCTCGGTACGCGAACGCCAATACACCGTGCGGAATACAGGCATTGCCGCTTGCACACTTGGTATTCCAACAGGCACGAACACCGCATTCCGCGTTATGAATACCACGCAGTTTCCTGTGGTATTGCAACCGCGCGACAGTGTGCAAATCCTTGTCCGCTTTACTCCCACTGCCGACCAAGAATACAGCGACACCTTGCGTTCCATCATGCAGCCCTGCAACGGCTTGCTTGCCATTGCTTTGCGCGGGCGCGGTGTGACAACATCACTTACCACAACGCCAAAAACTATCAACACATTTGTCAAGGCGGGCAGGCGTGTTACCATGGATATTGTCATCCGCTCCACCGGCTCGGCGGATGCCATACTGAGTACCCTTGTGTTGAATCCGCCGCGCAACGATTGGCGTATCATCAACGCTCCCTCGCCGCTGCCACGCCTGAAACCGGGCGACTCAATAACCGTTACCATCGAGTTCACCCCCGATACTGCGTCTGCGGATTTCGCGGGCTCGTTATGTGCCGGCACAAGCGGTGTATGTGCAGCAAGTGTCTGTACGGATGTTATTGCCGCTGTGACAACTTCGCTCTTGGATATTGACCGCACTGCTCTTGATTTCGGTATTCAGCGTTGTGCGCCTCGAACTCTGCGCGACTCGGTTGTTATTACTAACACCGGCACCGATAATGATGTCTTGGAATCGCTTGTACTGAATAGCGGCGCAACAGGATTCCGCATCATCAGCCCTACGACAATTCCCGCAACCGTTCCGGCAGGTGCGAAACTTTCGGTCGTGTTTGAATCGGCGCAGGTATCGGAAGGAGTTGAAACCGCAACCGCTGTGATGCGATTCGCACAAGGATTCAATAAGCGTGATGTGACGGTAACTCTGCGAAGTGAATACCGCAAGACGGCAACAACCGTATCGCCTTTGCAGCTATCGGGCGGAACAGTGGAACTATGCGACACAGCCCGCAACTATACCGTACGCTTTACAAACACAGGAACGGCAGACGACGCATTGACACTTGTCCGCACACGTAACGAGCCGTCGCTCGGCATCTCACCTGCGCAACTGATAGACGTTCCCGCCAATGGTACGGCAACAGCAACTATTACATTCACACCGTCGGCAGCCGCGCTTGGTGCAGTCAGTGATGAATTTGTGTGGCAAAGCACCGTCTGCGGCGATATTCTCCGCGTTCGCTTTGATGCAACTGTCATACGTCCTCGCTTGGTTATCACACCTGCTGCAATTCCATTTGGAACTGTATGGCGCAACACAACACGCACCGATAGTATTATCATCAGCAATCCATCGCAAACAGCGCGGCGCGTTACGGCAGTTATCATTGCTGATAACGATTCGGTGTATTATACAACCGACTTTGCGCCGTTCACCGCCGAGCCGGGCAAGACCTACGTTGTGCGTGTTCGCGTCACACCGCGTCAGGTGGGAACACATCCCGTGCGTATCACCGTCATCGAAGAATCATCCTGCCGCGACACAACGGCAATCAGCGCAACGGCAACCACACCCGACGAACAATACTCGGCGCACATCTACACGAACAATTACTCGCCGCAAGTTGGCGACACGGTGAATGTGGAATTGAAGCTCCGCACCGACGATGCACGCGAAACCGCACTATGGCGAGCCAATCCCGAAGCGATAGATATTCGCATGACGTACAACCACCTGCTTATGAATATCATCAGTGCGAACACACAAAAGAACGGTGTTTCCTCCAACCTGCCGTTCACTTCGGCTAACGGTATTTTCACGACAAGCATATCCGGCACATCGGTCGAGCGACTTGGCGCAACCGGCACACTCTGCACACTTCGCGTCCTTGCAATGCAAACAATCCCGGGAACGGACTTTATCCGCCCGACAGCGAATGCAATCCTGCCCGTGTTTCCTCCACAACGTACGGCAACCATTACACAAAGTGACAGTATTTTCAGTACCAGAACATGCCCAAGTTGGGTAAGCATCAACTTTGCACCTACCTACGTGCTTACCATAGTTAAACAACCGGTCAACGAATCGGATGGCGCAATTCCGCTCCGCATCAGCAGCACGGGCGAGCAATGGATAACCCTGCGTGTGGTGAATATCCTTGGCGAAACAGTTGGCGAACACTCGTTGATGTGCTATAGCGCAGGCGATTCCACTGAGCCACTCCCTGCATCCGGTCTTGCATCGGGATTATATTTCATCCTCTGCACAAACAACCATGGCATCACGCAGCAGGTGCAATGTGTGATTGAGCGGTAATAATTTTGTGTGTATGAATGTTTTGGCAAGGCGGGCGATTTTTATATCTTGTGCAAAGTATTACGATGCTTCTCTTGTAGTAAAGCATCAAGGCATATTAAAGCAATTTCTTGAGACAGGTTTCTAATAGATAACGTGGTGACAGGACTTCACATTATTGCCGGATTCCATTTGCAATCGGATGTGTATCTGCAAACATATTCTGAATGGAAAGCATTTGCTATCCCTATGGTGCATGACCTTCATCTGAATATCGTTGGCGAGGTTCATCATGATTTTACCGGCGGTGGATTCACCAGTGTCATTTGTCTAACAGAGTCGCATCTTTCGCTGCATACCTATCCTGAGTTGAAATATGCGGCATTTGATGTGTATCTATCCAATTATACAAAGGATAATTCACTGCTCACCAAAGAACTATACGAGCGTACCTGTCTGTTTTTTACACCGAACGATGTTGATGTTCACTACATTCACCGCTAAGATCCATGGATAATCATTCAGGCAATGAGTACGGCACATCATTTCGACCTCAACATTCCATGCACTGTAGCTGTTGCGGAAATAAAAACGAGATTTTCTCGCAGGGCGATCACGAGATATTTGTCTGTCAGCATTGCGGAAGCGTTTTTGACAAAAAGGGAGAGTACCGTACAGTAAAGTCAAAGAAAAAGAAAACCGCTTTACAGAAAGAATATGCTTGCATTTCATTGGGTACCATGTTCTCGTACATGGGTGTTCAATACACCATTGTCGGAGTTGTTATTAAACACGAGCAAGCGGATAAAATACGGTGGGCAGAATACTCACTGCGCTCTTCAAGCGGCGACTACGCTTGTTTAGCGGAGTATCGTGGTCACACAACGTTAGTTCTTCCGGTAAAGGATGAGATACGCCAGAAAAACAATACCTTACAACTGTACAATACTACCTTCACATGGTATCACAAATATCGTATTCATATTGACCAACTCTATGGTGCATTTAGCTATGATGTCCTGGCAGATCAGGATAAGGACTACCAAGAATTTATAGCACCACCATTTGTTGTTGTTCGGGAAAGCGAGAAATCCCGTAATACCTTTTATCTTGGAAAGTACCTATACCGCTATCAATTGAAATCGTGCTTTTCTAAGCCGATACCCTATATTCCTATGCCTTTCGATAGTTATCATGTGCGTCCGCATCGTTTTGACTGGAATGCATCCTTCGTCTTTGGTGGATTCAGCTCTTTGATTGTCCTGTTGTTTCTCCTGCACTTCTCAATCTGGGGATTACAGGCAGATTATTTTATTCAATCGGAAAGTATTCCTGATATTTCGCGAGATGTAGAATTACCGTCGTTCACACTTACAGCACCGCATTCACTCTTGCAAATTGATGCAACAAGCAGTGTCAGTCAATCGTGGATAGAAGGCGATATATCTTTGATACATCATCAAACAGGCGAGCAACGCACAGGTACTGTTGTCTCGGAATATTACTCCGGTACTGATTCGGACGGCAGTTGGGTCGAGGATAATCGTAAAGCAGAACTTTACTTTGAAGACATCACGCCCGGCGATTATCATCTGGAGGTCTCGACGGTAAGCAGCGGGGCTTCCGTCCCCCTCAATATTACCATTAGTGTATCTCGCGCACACTGGCACAATGCTATTGTTTCTATACTGTTATGTGTGGGAATGATGGTGCTGATTTACTATATAGCGTTTTATCAATCATCTACAGAAACGAACACATCTGATGACTGACACAGAGAAGATACTGGCTTCCTTTGAGAAGCAGTTATCATCAAAAGATACCTATAAGGATGTTTCATTTCGCCGCACATGGATATTTCTTATACCGGCAAGCATTATCTTGCTGTGGTATGGGTACACACAATATTATGGGCATCGTATGCTTGCATTTGGTTCGGAAGAGCGGCATCATGGCTCTGGACAATACTATCACAAATAATAAGGAAGAATAGCATGGAAGAAGTATTGCAACTTCGATACATTATCGGCTCGGTAGTGTACACGTTTATCGGGATGGTGATTTTGATTGTCAGCTTTGTTATCGTTGAAAAAATCACCCCTCAGAATATATGGTTGGAGCTTGTTGAAAAACGTAATAATGCTATTGCTATCGTTGCTGCCGCATACATTATAGCCATTGCTATTATCATTGCTTCGGCAATTCATTAAGCAGCTTCAATGCATATACTTCTTCTCTTCTCCGTAGGGATTATTGCTACATGCGGACTTATCTACGAGCTAGCAGCGGGAACCCTTGCTAGCTATCTACTTGGCGATTCCGTTACTCAGTTTTCTACAATTATTGGTGTCTATCTTTTTTCGATGGGAATTGGTTCTTTTCTTTCTCGCTATGTACGTAGTTATGTGTTAGATGTTTTTGTACAAGTGGAAATTATTGTTGGTATTATTGGTGGTATCAGTTCGGCATTACTCTTTGTACTTTTTCCGCATATTGAGTCCTTCAGAGTTGTACTCTATGCCATCGTTACGCTAACGGGCATTTTTGTTGGGCTGGAAATTCCCCTTCTGATGAACATCTTGCGTCAGCATATCGAGTTCCGTGACATGGTATCGCGGGTTTTTTCGTATGACTATGCCGGAGCACTTCTTGCCTCTGTGATATTTCCCCTCCTTATGGTTCCCTACCTTGGCTTAGTGCGTACTTCCTTTGCCTTTGGCAGTTTGAATGTTGCTGTAGCTCTTCTGCTGAGTATTGTTTTGGCAAAGGAACTCCATTTTGCTCGTACACTGCAAGGGCAATCGGCTGTAGTATTGGTATTGCTGCTTGCTGGAATATATTTTTCGGAGAATATTGTTACGCAGGCAGAGCAAAATATCTATGGCGAGAACATTATTTATTCTACGTCGTCGCCCTATCAACGTATTGTCCTCACACGTCATCGGAAAGCCATAAAGCTCTACCTAAATAATAATCTTCAATTTAGTTCAGCCGACGAGTATCGCTACCACGAGGCATTAGTTCATCCGGCAATGTGCCTACATAGCACACCACCGCGGAAGATTGCTGTGTTAGGTGGGGGTGATG
>JAEUSO010000014.1 GCA_016788605.1 Candidatus Kapaibacterium sp.
GTCGTTTGGTTCAAGGCGCACATTCGGCGGGTCGTTGACAGTAATGACAACGGTATCAAAACGGGCGCACCCTGCACCGCCTGTCGAGACAATATATGTGGTTGTTTTGGTCGGGCGGGCGGTCGGTTTGATACATGTCGGGCAGTCAAGTCCTTCTTCGGGCGTCCACTTAATGACGGCATCCACGTTATCTATTGTTGCATTGATAACTATCGCACCGCCACGGCAGATACTCGCGTCGGGCGGGGCGACAACTTTCGCCGCCGTGCTGAGTTTTACATCAACAATCGCACGCGATGTGCATCCTGCTGAATCGGCTTCGATTGAATAGCGAACGTTCTTATTCGGTTTGATAGTTTGGGTCTTGCATGTGTCGCACGTGAGGAATGTATTTGGTGTCCATTTAACCTTGCCGCCGAACTTAAGCGAGAGATTGACGCTATCGCCGATACACAAGACAACCTGTGCCGGTAACTGCCCTTCGATACCGGGGGCGTACTTCACTATGATTGAATCAACCGCCTCACAGTCGGCACTGTTACCGTTACGTGCTCGGGCATAATACATGATGTCGCGCTTTGGAGGAATAGCAACTGTATTCGGACACGTTGTGCAGGAGATTCCCGTGGGCGGAGTCCAGTTCACCGATTCAAACGCACCTGTGGCAATAAGTGTAGTTCCAGTCGAAGTGCATGGTGTTTGGTCGGGGAAAATATCCACTGTCGCTTTTGGCAGGACAGTCACGCGGACTGTATCGCGGAATGCACATCCGGCGGAGTCCAGTCCCGAGACAACGTAGATTTGGGTGAATGGCAAAGACGTGTATGGCGGCTTTGCAAAGGTGACGCGGCAGGTATCGCAGGACAGCCCGATGCTTGGTGTCCATTTCACCGAGAGTGTTCTGCTAATAACACCTATTGTTGCGGAATCATTTGCAAAGCAAATAGATTGATTTGGAGTAACCCTCATGCGCCCTGTAGCAGCGCCAATTTTAACCTTCATCGAATCAACAGCCACACAGCCGCCTGTATCAATTGCTGTCACATAATAGGTTATCGGTCCGGGTGCTTTTGCACGTGTGACAGGACATGTATCGCATCTAATTCCACCAAGAGGATTAGGTGTCCATTTAACAGATTTGAGCTTTGAGTTTGGCGCAAGGACTTGGAGCGCAATCGAATCTGCGAATGAACACACCTCATAATCGGGACCTGCATCAATCTCCAACGGCGGGCGGACAACGATATTCACCGTATCACGCCCTATACAGCCAAGTGAATCGGTTGCGGTCAGGATGTAGCGTGTTGTGCGTGGCGGTTTTGCTTTCGTTATCAAGCATGTGTCGCATGCAAGCCAATCGGGCGGCGACCATCGTACAGTAACAGGAACACCGTTCACTCCCCTTCCACGAATTATAACGGAATCATAGCCCGGGCAAACAGATGTATCACGCCCGGCATCAACCACAAAGCGGCGAACATTAACAATGACAGTATCCCTGCCGTCGCAACCAAGTGAATCGGTTGCCGAGACAATGTACGTTGTTGTCACTGCGGGCTGGGCAATCACGGAAACACATGTATCGCAGTTCAATCCTGTCCGCGGAGTCCAGCGGATGTTACGCGCAGCACCGGTCACACGGAGATGAACTGTATCACCAAAACATATTAAACGGTCTGGTCCGGCATCAATATCCACCTCGGCAACATCAGGCACAAGTGCCATTCCGCCAACATAACCATACGAATCCGCATCGCCATAGCCATAGACATACAATCCTATTGGTTGCTGGCTTTCCAGTGTATGCGCTCCGGCTGTTACGCTTACATTGGCATACGCAAAACACGTATTGGGAATGTCAAGAAAATTTGCATTGAGTTGATTGCCATCATACTGAATAGAATTGATGTTATTCCTTGTTGTTACAACAGTTATGAATTGCTGTAAGAATGAATTACTTTGTGCTTGGATATTTGAATAGCGGTACTTAGTAAGATACTGACGGCGAGGCGGAATAATCATCATGAAAGGATCGCCGGGTACTGTATTACTTGGATCGCTAGAATGTGTTTTTTTATAACAAGCAACCATAACATTTTTTGAACAAGACAGTAATCCGGCAGATGTTAAAGACCGTTCAAGAAACTGCCCCCGATTTAGAATACCAATTTGAGTATTATTAAACCGGACGACCGTATTATCCTCACCCGCAATCACACGCCATAGGTCAGTACCCGTTGTTGTAATACCCACGGGCTGGGCAAGCGGTGTAATCACGTAACTCTTTCCCCAAAATGCAGGAGGCAAGAGTTGCTCAAACAATTGGTCACGCGAACGGAGCGGTGGTTTAAACTCTAACGGAAGTGCTGTTCGTTGATGCCCCGCAAATACGGCAACCGGCTTATTGGCAACAACACGAGTACCTGTTAAGTCATAATTCAAATTTGAAACTGAAAACTCCGATTGAAATAAATATACTTGTCCTCTATTCAACGTGAAATTCTTTACAGATGAGCCGCTTTCAGTTGTCGGAACACTTGGTGTGACGCTAATATTTGTGTTGTCTTGGGTGGCTACAATTGCAAATTGTGACGGTGTATATGAAATGTCCAACTGCCCACCCGCTACTGAACCATCTGCTTTGTAGGCAAGAACCATGTATTCATTGCTCAAGACATTGGCTGGAAAAATTAAGGAAGCATCACTTGTCGTTACCGCTTTGTTAAGGGCATAAACCGCAACATCTTTATCTGTTTGAACACGGAACGAATTGGGTCGGGGTCTCTCATTATCATTCGCATTCGAGAAAAATCCACTTTGATTATATCCAAGTAACTCATAACTATCATACTGTACACGGTATGTCCAGATCGTGTTGGGATTTGTTATGTTGATCGGAATGGTTGTCTGCACACCCGCTCGTGTACTGAATGTTAATGTACCTGTTGTGACAGTATCTGCAACTACATAGACATAGAGGGAATCCGTAGAGTTGATACCGGAATTGTTATGATAATTGGGGATATAACAAAAATAGAAATCACGTCCACGCGACGTTTGTTGCGCTGTGCAGATATTACAAAGAAGACATGTAAAAGCTGTGATACAGCAGACAGCTAACAGAAGCCGGCGGGTAGTTGAGGTATCCATACAAGTAGTGGATTTATAAGTGCAGTAACATTAGAGACGATTTTGTGCGAATAACACATCACAGTGGATTTTGTCCCATTGGTAAAATAGCGAAGTTCCGGTTTGAGACAAGTGTTTTTCTTTTGTATTCTGGCATTGACTCTAAAAACCGCTTTCTGTTACAATCGCTCTGATACAAAAAATGCCAGCTGCACGAATGCAGCCGGCATAGAGAATCAAGAATAGAGGTTTATTACTTCGTGCGGCGGAACTCAACACGGCGGTTGCGGCGGCGACCGTCCGGTGTGTCGTTCGTTGCAATCGGTTTATCAGGTCCGAGACCGCCAGTGCTAAGACGCGCACCGTCAACACCCTTAGCTACAAGCCATGCTTTTACTGATGCAGCACGGTCGTTCGAGAGAGTCATATTAAATTCACGTGAGCCGGTGTTATCCGTATGCCCTGAAATATCAAGGTTCATGTCCGGCTTGGTGTTCAGAATCTTCAACACCGTATTCAGAATCCGCTCCGACTTAGGAGTGATGTCCGATTTCGCTGTTTCAAACTCAATGTTGCGGATTTGGATTGTCTGACCGACTTCGATAGAAGAAATATCGTCTGATAAATCAAGCGGGTCTGTTCCTGCACGGACTTCCACACCATCATCTACACCGCCATCATCGGTATCCTTGTTGAGCGGGTCGGTTTTGTGGATATTCACTTCATCGCCGTCGCGCAAGCCATCGCCGTCGGTATCAGGATTGTTCGGATCGGTCTTGCTGACATTCATTTCGTACTTGTCTGTCAGACCGTCTTCGTCCGAATCCTTTTCGATAGGTGCAAATGAGTACATGAAGCCGATCTTCGCAAGGAATGCACCATCGTTCGTGCCGTCGTGTGCGGGATTAATATCATCGGTAAGCGAGAGCATCCAACCAAGGTTGATGTCAAGTCCAATGTTATCCGTCAAGTTATGCGTCAAACCGCCTGTAATTGGGAATTGGAGTGTGGCAGCATTCTCTTTGAAATCGCCAGATACATTAAATGGGTTAAGTTTCTTCGGATCAACATTACTATTCATAATCAAGCCCGCACCCGCCGAGATATACGGCGAGAATTTGCTGTCTTGCATCATCGGATACCAGCGGAGGCGGATATCGGCGGTTGTATAGTTTGTCTTGTAATCGGAAAAACCGCCTTCGGCTGAAGATTTGTTCAAATTAATACCGATATTCAATTCGGGAGAAAGACCTGCACCAAGACCATTACGAAACAGACCGAACAAGCCGAATACCGGTTGTATGGTTTGGCGGCTTTCCCAGCTCGATTCATTTGCACCGCGATTAATACCAACCTGCAAACCAATTGCGATTCGCTTTGCATCGGCATCAATCTCAGAATTTTGCGCGAAAAGTGAAATACTGCATACAGCAGCAAACACTATCGCGGTACATACGTTTTTCATCAGTACTCCGAAAAAATGATATTTGAAAAAAATTCAGTGTTAACGTTTTGTATTATAGACGCTTGGAATGCAGATGTGCCTGATTTGATATGCTAAGCGTAAATGTCATTCCTTTTCCATAGGAAAATTACGCAGTTTTGCCAACTCAACCTTAACTTTTTTCTCTGTGAAATTATTCATAACTGTCTTATTACACGTTGTGGGATTTCTCACATCAACACGTCTGTTTGCAGCAAATGACACCACTTTTGTTCTCTGGCACGACATACAATCCACCGGAAGGGATTTCTCATCCATCGCCACCTCGATTGCGTCCTTCAGCGCAAATGACGGTATGTACGTACTCTAGGGCAGCGGTGTAATTGCATCGGTTGTGGCAGCCGATGTTCTTACGCGGTTCGATGATGATGCACGAACAGCATTGCAACGGCAGCGCAGTTCGCAGAACGACGGGGTCATGCGATTGGCAGATGCGTATGGCGAAACTAAGTATGCACTTGCGGCGGGCGGGTTGCTCTATATTGGCGGGATAGCGATTGGGGAAGAAAGAGTGCGGACGACGGGACGTTTAGCATTTGAATCACTATTGGTTTCAGGTGTGATTACCACATCGCTTAAATACGTCCTTGGTCGGGCACGACCTTTTTTGGATGAAGGTCAAGGCAGTTTCACCCCCTTCCCCGGTTTGCGGAACGACAGCAGGTTTTCGCTCCCGTCGGGACACACCACAGTCGCTTTCACACTCAGCACCGTACTGGCAAAACGCATTAACAATACGTATGCAAGCATCGGGTTATATTCGGCGGCGGGTCTGACCGGGCTTGCCCGAATGTATTATGATAAACATTGGCTGACGGATGTTCTTGCCGGTGCGGCGGTCGGGTATCTGTCGGCAACATGGATACTGAATATACACGAGAGTAACAGTGTGCAATCGCAAGCACAATCGCAGTCGTCATTTCGTTGTTTTTTGTCACCAACGCCCGGCGGAGTTAGTTTCACAGCAATCTGGTAAATCCGTTTATCACACCAAACTCATACAATGAATACAATAGCAATAGCACTTCATGGCGGGGCGGGCGACCGCGACAGGTCTGCAACAACACCTGACAACGAACGCGAACTGACGGACTCTATCGCAGAAGCGCGTGAAACTGGGTACATGATTTTGGAGCAAGGCGGTACGGCGGTTGATGCAATCGAAGCGGCGATACGTATCATGGAGTTACAGCCGTGTTTCAATGCCGGAGTGGGCGGCGCATTGAATACCGACGGTGAGGTGGAATTGGATGCCGGGATTATTGACGGTGCCACACACGTAACAGGGGCGGTCATTGGTGTTCAACGGATAAAGCACCCGATTACGATGGCGCGGTATATTATGGAGCATACTCCACATGTCGCATTAACAAAACGCGGTGCGGAGCTGTTGGCTGAATCCATCGGTGTTGAAATGGTCGAAAAGGAGTTCTTTCTCACCGATGAAACGGTTCGTCTGTTACATCGGATGCAAGAGAAGGAACAAGCGGCGACGCAGGGCGAAGGCAAGGTCGTGTTAGGAACTGTTGGTGCGGTAGCGTTAGACAGATTTGGCAATATGGCTGCCGCAAACTCGACAGGCGGTATCATGAATAAGCGCATCGGGCGCGTGGGTGATGCACCGATGAACGGCGCGGGAATGTTTGCACACAACGGTATCGGTGCGGTTGCTGCCACCGGCTACGGAGAGTTTTTCGTTCGCACAGTTGCAGCGCACGAGATTATTGCACAAATGCGATATTGCAACACAACGGTTGATGTTGCCTGCATGAATGTCTTATCGGAAATAGAATCCTTGGGCGGTCGCGGCGGACTGATTGCGCTTGATGCACACGGCACTGTAGTGATGCCCTTTACGACAACAAGCATGGTCCGTGCAACACGTACTTCACATGGAATCATAACCGCCGACGTTTGGTAATATACACGCATAACAATTCATTATTGAACAACACCATCATTTACTCTACACACCATGAGCAAGCTTCTTCAAAACGTCATACTTGCAATCAGTGCTCTATCATGTATTGCAGGCATGTCATCATGCGATACGACTCCGCCTCAGAATCCCAATCCTCCGTTGGCAAGGAGCTACTTCTACTCAGGTCCGGAAGGTTACCGATTTGTGTATCAATCCCGACTGACGCGCTATTCCGCACTCGACTCGGTTCTTGAACAGGATATAGACACAGTCACCTATCGCAAAATGGGTCTTGATACAAACCGAAGTATCGGTAGAATGGTCTATGAGGTTTCCGAGAGCCGAAGCGGGTTGGATTATATCGAAACACGATACTTCACATTTGACAACGACAATTATATAGAGTGGATTAAGAATGCTCCGAACGCTTCGCCAAAATATACCCAGATGTACAGATTGAAAAACCCTGTTGTACGAGGGGCGGAATATCAGTGGATTGAGGGTCATCCGCAGCGTGCTGTCATTACCTCTACAGACCGCGCATACCGCACTCTTGCGGGTGTGTATTCCGGTGTGGAAGTTGCCATCCGCTATGATACAGTTGGGATGACGGAGCAATACGTCCCGATTGAGTACCGGACAATTTATACACTTGGCAACGGGCATATCTATCTAACAACAAAGTCGGTGAGGAAGCACCCGAATCCCGACAGTGTGCAGACCATTATCTACGATGAGCAATTGATGGGGATTTTTAGAAATTAGTGAGAAGCTACATAATGAAGAGTTTCGCTAATGAATATCCTTCGTATTCATTTGTTCCAGTGACATCGCATAATGCAAATGTCGGGACTCGAATGAGTTCATCTGTGTCGAGATCATACTCTGCAATGACAATGCGCTCTCCTTTCAGTTCGATAATATCAATAGAATAGTCCTTTTCCGCGTAGGTGTATTTTTAGCGGAGTTTTTCAAGTGAGAAAGATACATTGTTGTAATTGCACGCTAATATTCTGATAGAAAGGGTCGCTTCAACTTTTGTGTGAATTTCAATGCAATACAATCCCCATTTTGATTTTCTATCTTCCTGAGCCGAAACGATGTATCCTTCATATACAGATCAATAATCCGAGTGTATGGGAACAGAGTTACGTCATCAGGAATATCAGCTAGTTGAAATTTTGCCTCACGTTCAATTCGCGTGTATTTGTCTTTGAAACCAATCAGATTCATAGCCATGTTGTAGGAGTGTTTGATTAGCATCAATATACCAAACCGATGCTCCGGTTCGGCTATATTTGCGTCTCTCGAATCTCACACTTACAAATAATCAGTCATTAACTCAACAGAAGGAGTAATCATGTCGAGCTATATTATATCAGCGGCGAGAACGCCTATCGGAGCTTTTAACGGCGCATTGTCAGGGTTTTCAGCACCACAACTCGGTGCAATCGCTATCAAAGCGGCATTAGAGCGTGCAGCCATTTCGGGTGATAATGTCAGCGAGGTTATCATGGGGAATGTTCTCACAGCAGGTGTCGGTCAGGCACCCGCACGTCAGGCGGCGCTCGCAGCAGGTTTGCCCAACACCGTTCCCTGCATGACTATCAACAAGGTGTGCGGTAGTGGTTTGAAAGCCGTCATGCTTGCCGACCAAGCGATTCGTTGCGGCGATGCGGAGATTGTTGTTGCCGGCGGACAAGAATCCATGACAAACGGACCCTACCTTCTACAAAATGCACGGAACGGATACAAATACGGCGACGGCGCAATCATTGACTCAATGAAATATGATGGTTTGACCGATGCGTATTCCAAGAGTGCAATGGGCGATTACGCCGACGACTGCGCCAACGAATGCGGCGTTACCCGCGATATGCAGGATACCTACGCAATCGAAAGCTACAAACGCGCGATTGCGGCACAAGACGAAGGCAAATTCACTGATGAAATCGCACCTGTGGTGATAAAGGATAAAAAAGGAGAAACCGTGATTGCCGCCGATGAAGAGCCGCGTAAAGTCCGCTTTGACAAAATACCGGAAT
Organism: Candidatus Kapaibacterium sp.; assembly: GCA_016788605.1. Taxonomy (GTDB): domain Bacteria; phylum Bacteroidota; class Ignavibacteria; order Kapaibacteriales; family NICIL-2; genus JAEUSO01. Next base: position 8,600 of record JAEUSO010000014.1, read on the forward strand.
TGCGTCCTGTGTTCCGTAAAGATGGAACGGTAACGGCTGCCAATGCAAGTTCCATTGATGACGGTGCGGCTGCAATTGTTCTGGCAAGCGAAGCGGCAGTACAGCAACACGGGTTGAAGCCGATGGCAAAAATTGTTGCCCACGTTTCATTCGCCCATGCTCCGAAGGATTTCAATACCGCCCCTATCGAGGGTATAAAGAAGGTTCTTGCAAAGGCATCCATGAGCATCGAACAGATTGACCTCTTTGAAGTGAATGAGGCATTCTCCGTTACGGCACTTGCGGCACGCGACCAACTTGGCATTCCTTCCGATAAACTTAATATCAACGGCGGTGCAGTTGCGATCGGTCATCCAATCGGTGCAAGCGGTGCGCGTATTCTTACCACACTGCTCTACGCCCTGAAAAACAACGGAAAGAAGTACGGACTTGCAACACTCTGCATCGGCGGCGGCGAGGCAAGCGCGATGATTGTGGAAATGATCTGACACAACCGACAATTCAGAATATTCTTGAGGAGTGAGAACTTTTTTTCACTCCTCAACTGTTCTTTGCAAGTACCGATAATGTTTCAACCAAATTCTTAAACCAACTACCGCGGGATGTAGTACATGAAACAAACAGTAACTCTAATAAAAGGCGATGGGATTGGCAACGAGATTGCCGATGCCGTCATAGAAATTTTCGAAGCGGCGACAGTACCTGTAGAATGGGAAACAGCCGAAGCAGGTCTTGCCTGTTATGAGAAGAACGGCGTTGCGCTACCGCAATCCACTCTCAACTCCATCATCAAGAATAAAGTGGCGCTGAAAGGTCCCACCACAACACCCATCGGTGCGGGACATAAAAGCGTCAATGTGACGATTCGCAAATCGTTGGAACTCTTCGCCAACGTCCGTCCGGCAAAGTCATTTCCGGGTATTCAAACCCGCTTCAACAATGTTAACATCCTGATTGTGCGCGAGAATATCGAAGACACCTATTCAGGAATCGAACATATGCAAACGCCCGATGTGGCGCAGTGCTTAAAGGTCATCACCCGCTCCGGCTCGATGTCGGTAATGCGATACACATTTGAACTCGCACGCTCGCTTGGGCGGAAGCGCGTCACCTGTGTTCACAAGGCGAATATCCATAAAATCAGCGACGGATTGTTTCTTGAATGTTTCCGCGAGGTAGCGAAAGAATATCCCGACTTGCAATCCGACGATATTATCGTAGATAACGTCTGTATGCAGCTCGTCACACGTCCCGAACAATTTGATGTACTCGTTCTGCCCAACCTATATGGTGATATTGTCAGCGACCTTTGCGCGGGACTCATCGGCGGGCTTGGCGTTGCTCCAGGCGGCAACATTGGCAACGGCATGGCGGTATTCGAGGCGGTTCACGGCAGTGCGCCCGACATAGCGGGCAAAGGATTGGCAAACCCGACCGCGCTGTTGCTCTCATCAATTCAAATGTTGGAGCACCTCGGCTTACATTCGTATGCAGTACGTATCGAAGAGGCAATGCGTTTAGCATTAGTGCAAGGAATCAAAACACGCGACTTGGGTGGCAACGCAACAACACGTGAATTCACAAAGGCAATCATTGCCAACCTGCCGCGTAATTATGAAACACCTCACGATGAAGCACCTAAGCAGGTGAACTCCATGCCCGTGCAAGTTTCAAAAGAGGTAAAGGAATGGAAGCCCGTTGGTGTTGATGTATTTGTCCAGTGGGACGGCGATGGCGTTGTGCCGATGCCAAAGGAATCCGGCGCATTCACACTCACCCTCATATCAAGCCGCGGTACAAAGGTCTATCCGGGCGAAGTGCCGAACCTTATGATGGTGAATTGGTTTCGCTGCCGTTACACAACCGATGCAGCAATAACACAGAACGATGTTGCCAATCTGCTCACTGACTTATATGCAAACGGCGTGAAGTGGATGCACTGCGAAATGCTCTTCGATGCCGACGGTGCACACGCATACTCGAAGGCACAAGGCGAATAACACACTAAAAAAAATAAGGGCGGTACACATATAAGTGTATCGCCCTTTATATAACCACCAATGTTTCAATTCATTCTCGTCGTAGTAGCTTCGTTTTGCTGTATGGAGATTCTCTCATACATCATCCACCGCTATCTCTTTCACGGTGTGCTATGGCGCATCCACCAAACCCATCACAGCAAAAGCCATTCTCGCTTCGAGTTGAACGATATATTTTCAATCGGGTTCTCCGCAACTGCCATATATCTACTGTGGATTGGTAGTGAAGCACCGTTACAATCAATCCCCTTTGCAATCGGTACAGGTGTGAGCATTTACGGTGTGTTATACTTCATTATTCACGACCTCTTCACCCACCGGCGGTTTCTCCCATTCCAGACATCAAACGTACTTATGCGACTTGTGCGGCGCGCCCACCAGCGGCATCATCAATCCCTTACCCATAAAGGTCAGGAGCCGTACGGACTCTTTTTGTTTCCGTATAAGGAATTTGGGAGGAAATAGACGAATTGTTTAGTATGCAAACTTGAAGACGTTGAATTGATAGTTCAACCCCAACGAGACAGTCGGCACATAACCGGTCATTGAAAGCTCACTGTTAACTAATCTATTAATATCAAATTCACCAGTAGGCGCTTTTGACTTTATAGTGTACGCTCCCATTTGTATTGAGGCATTAAGTAATATATTGAATGAACCAAAGTCAGTTGTTACGGCTGGAATCTGCAGACCGACAAATGGCTCTATGATTGTAGAAATCCCATCTGTACCAGCTGTTTCAAGCTCTTGTTCTGGAAATGTTTTCGTACCATTATTATACTCTAATACTTTAAACTTAGTATTTAAAGGAAAATTTATGTGCATCCCAATCTGAAACATTCCGATAAATATTGAGGGCGATACAGCAAGCATTTGTACCGTACCTATTGTTTCGACATTCTCTTTACCAACACCAAAAAATCTTTGCGTAGTATTTGAATCATTTGCAACATAGTTATCTACCAGCATTGTATTTCGATACGATATACCAAGTCCGAAACCGCCATTCAAACTTTGCCCAGCGGTGAACCGCCCTTGGAAGAGTATTCCGAAATCAGGGTTTGTATTAAAATTCGCACCGGTCTTTTTGCCTTGAGGTATCGTCTCTAAACTAACGCCGTCACCCTTGATAGATACCATTGGACCAACAGATAACACACCGTGTGATTGAGCATTGAGGTATGTAGCAGTACAGCAAACAAGAACAAAGAAACTTATATAATTTTTCATAGTTGTATTGTAAGAGTGAGTATAATAGAGTGTGACATAAAGAACAATTCAGTATAGAGTAATAATTACTCGCCTGTCACAACACAAGTATAAGTTGAGAAAAACCAAAAGTCGGTAACTCGAATATCCACTGTTGAAATTTTAGTAATGCCCGCATTCTTAGCCGCTGCACGAATACTGAAATCAGTACCGACTTCTAACCATCCAAAAAATACATTCCCCGATGATTCCCCTACTTTCGACCCGACTCTATTTTCCGTAGCCGCTAAAGGATATGTTATAGAGCATGCATTTAATGAAATACACAGTACGCATGCAAACAGTGCAAGGATAAATTGTTTCATAATTCCATCATGTTAGTAATTGAAAATTTCTTCCTTCGTTGCAATATAAAAAGAAGACACTACAGCCAGTGACGAAAAGTAACTTGAATGACATAATGTCAAGAAATTGCTAATTGCATTACTACAATTATGAAACATTAAATGAGGAAATATAAGATTACAAGGGGGGGGGAATAGTTTTTCACAAATCAAAAATGCCAAGCTCTACAATAGAACTTGGCATCAGTTAATGTGCCCGGGGTGGGACTTGAACCCACACGGTGCTTACACACCTCAGGATTTTAAGTCCTGTGCGTCTGCCGATTTCGCCACCCGGGCTACAACCATTTTGTAATGGGTTGCAAAAATAGAATATCACACGTATTGGCAATATGCTATTTCTTTGACTAAACCCTATTCCTTCTGATGACCTCGCGGTAACTTAGGCAAAAGCTTCTTCTTTACCACGCCAAGTGCTACAGAAATTTTGCGGACAAACTGATTCGACTCGTGTGTAACAATGCTTTGCCCGACGACCATCTGCGCCGAGCCGCCGCCATCCATATTGATTGCATCATGCGCTCCGAACCCTTTCATAAACTCCGCTAATTCCGCAAGCGACATCCCGCGTGAACGGCTGTTCGATTCAATACTGCAGAGGTATAATGTGGAACGCAAAATATCAGTGCCGATTGCGGTTCGCGCCAACTTCCCCTGCGAGAAATAGGGGTTCAGATACTCGGAATTATTTAAGAGGTCATTCTGCTTGCCGCTGCTAACAAGTTTCGGTACGCCGCAAAATGATTGCACAAATTGTACGGAATCCAATACATTGGTAGTGTATCGCAAATAAAGGGTATCGCCGACTGTAAAATACATTGTCTTGGCTATTTGACTGCTCATAGAAAGAACACAACCGCGTAAGGGAATCTGCACCGTGCCGGTATCAACCACATCAAGCACAATCATAGGAATATCGGTGTTGATTTGCGGCGGGCGTAAATACCTGACTAATATCTTTTTGTATTCACGCTCGGCTGATGTTTCCTGCATTTGCTTTGCAAGAATACTGCGAAGTGAATCACGGTTGATTTGTGCCGGAGCTATTGTAGAATCTGTTGATAGTGTTGCACTGTCTGCTTGTATTTCGTCAATCATCCGTTCAATGCGCCGTAACATGACAGGCGGTACTGTTGTGCCTGCATATTGATTGAACAGGATGCAGGAATCTGATGCGGTTCGTCTGTTCACTGCACTAACAGGCAGAGTGATTCCGCCCCGTGTCCGTACTATCGCCGATATTTTCAATGAATCAAAATGGGGCTTCCCTTTTGTGTCAATAAAACATGATGTCCAATTCTTGTTCGGCAGCATTTCCACCACCTCGCCGTTCACAACTGTTGCACCCAACGGCGTGTAGCTTGGAGTACGCCAAAAATGGGTATTGATTGCCGCAAGCACCTTGCGATTTTCAGCAGAATCAAGCCGCGCCATCATCGTTGGGATACGCTCCATTCCAAATGCAACGCCTTCCGCTTTCAATGCTTGAATACTGAACTGCGGGTTTTTTGTAACGCACGTCAGCGTATGCGCTATAGAGTGTGTACTGTCTTTGAACATCACATCCATCTTCCGGTAAATCAACCCCTCGGTGAGCAGCGAATCGTCAATAATCGCAACAGAGGTAATCATTTTTTTTGCTTGTGTTTGGGCAACCTGCTGATTGTTTGCAGCCCGTCGTGCTTTCTTTGAACTGCGGTGCGTGCGCGAACGCTTCCCCCCTTTTTTTGCTTTAGCTCCTTTGACTCTCACTGTTCCTTTTTTGCGTGGCTTCGCCTCGATGCTCGGGTTTGGAACAATACCGAATGTTATTGCACAAACAATGAGAATAGTGGTTACTATACGGTACGATGTTATCATGAGTTGAAATACGATTGAAGACCTTGTTTTACTGTTTTTATTGAACTCCTCGACATCGGTTTGATTACTGATTCAGGCAGGTTCACGATGTAATTAAGCTGACTCGCAATCGGTTTTCCGATGAAAATCCGGTACGTCCAATATTGCTCGGCAAAATATGTTGCCGCAAGGTAGCATAGCAACATAACTATCATTCCGGCAAAGTACGTCTGCGACGAGAGCGAGCTTATGAGTATCACCACGTACATTGCAATGACAAACACAATTCCAATAATCAGTTCCGCCACTTCCGATGTGGCACGGTACATATCGCTTGCCGGAAGAAAGCGGCGCTCTTCCCTTCGCATGGCAAGAATCCACCCACTGACTGCAAATACAACGCAACATGGTAATGCCAGTATCCACACTATGGATGCTGATGTGGCACCCGAACCATAGCCGCACACGGATATAAGCAACAGATATTCAATGTTACGCCGCTTCCGTTTCCGGTGAAGTTCAGTGATTGTTTGCGATGTGCTCATAGTGGGTAGAACAACACCCAGTCATGTGAACCAATGATACACATGGTTGGAATGACGTGTTTATCGGGTTGTGATGTATGCTGCACAGGCAAATTACTAATTTTGCCGTTCAAGATTAATGACGAAGTTCTTAACCCCTTACGTAACAGTACCATGAATACACTCACGCTAACCCAAGAAAATGCAATAGCAACCATCACCCTGAACCGACCTGATAAACTTAATGCACTGAATACTGAGTTGTTAAGCGAGTTGGATACAGTACTCGACCAACTTGCCAACGATAAAGATGTACGTTGTGTTATTATTACTGGTGCGGGGGCAAAGGCGTTTGCTGCCGGAGCTGACATCGCCGAGTTGCATGAATGTGATGAGTCCACCGGAATGGCGTTTGCAGAGCGCGGACAAACAGTATTCATGAAGATTGAGCAATTCCGCGTACCGGTCATAGCTGCTGTTAATGGCTTTGCATTAGGTGGTGGTTGTGAACTCGCTCTTGCCTGCCATATCCGTATCGCCTCATCGAATGCGAAATTCGGTCAGCCGGAAGTTAAACTCGGTATTATTCCCGGTTATGGCGGCACGCAGCGACTGACTCGATTATGCGGAACGGCAATCGCAATCGAGTTGATTTGCGGAGGCGGAATGATTGATTCAGAACGGGCACTTCGTTGCGGCTTGGTGAATACCGTTGTTCCATCCGAGGAACTGATGAACACGGTTACATCACTTGCAACTGCAATTAGTACAATGGCTCCCCTTGCTGTAGAGGCATCATTACGAAGTATCTATGCAGTTCCGTTAGTCACTCCACATGAAGGTATGGGTGTTGAAGCATTAGAGTTCAAGGCAGTTTGCGGCACTGCGGATTTCAAGGAAGGCACATCCGCATTCTTAGAAAAGCGTGCTGCCACGTTCACAGGTAACTGATGCCCGAATGAACGGCGTTCTCACATTCCTCTATAAGTACATTCTTAGCTATATCTTGGTATTGATAGAGGTTGTATTAGCATGGTTGAACCCGAAGATTCAAGAGAGGCGGCGTGGACTCCGGTATCAGCGGCAGAGCCGTTCTTCAACTCTATCAGCTACTTCTAAGGTTGCATGGTTTCACGCAGCGTCAATGGGTGAATTCGAGCAACTAAAGCCGGTGATAGAACTGCTTGCAGAACAACGTCCTGATATTCAACGTGTCGTTACGTTTAGTTCTCCGTCGGGGTACAAAAACTCGCAGACCTATCCCTATGCAGACCGCATCCTCTACCGCGAAGACGATATTCCAAATCGCATGGCAAAACAGTTTGCCGATATTCAACCGAGCATCGTCATTATCAATAGATATGATGTGTGGCATTCAATGATGCAGTGCTGCCTTGATACGAATGTTCCGGTTGTCATTGTTAATGCCACGTATCCAAGTGCAACACTATTCAAGAGTAGAATAGGCAAAGCGATAGTGTCTTGGCTATACTCTTCTTTCGATACCGTAATTCCCATCCGTGAGGAAGAGCGTTGTTTGTTCGCTTCGATATTACCACCAAAGAATGTACACACAGCACTTCCCGATACACGATACGATCGCATCCTGCATATTGTGCATGAACAGAAGTTGAAACAAACATTTCAATGGATTCGTGATCAATCAACCAAGCCCATTTTGGTATGTGGCAGTACGTGGAATCACGACGAATTGATGATTGCCTCGTTACCGGAAGAATTAAGTTCTCGCTGGCGAATCGTCATAGTTCCCCATGAACCCACAGAGCAGCATATCGCCCACCTACTGGAGATGTTCACGGATGCTCTGTTGCTTTCCGAGAGTACTCCATCAACGCAGACATCAAACAAGCCGGTTATTGTTGATTCTGTTGGTAAGCTCTTGGCACTCTACAGCATAGCGGATGCAGCATATATTGGCGGCGGATTTGGAGCGGGCGTTCACAGTGTTACTGAAGCCGCAGCGTATGGAATACCTGTTGCTTGCGGCACAGCAATAGAGCGTAATCTTGATGCCCGGCAAATGGCAGATAAAGGAATATTGCGTGTGTGTACGACAGCACATGGATTTAACTCATGGCTGCATTCACTTCTTCTTGAGCAAGAAATAATGAAGTCACCTGAAGCCGCAGAGTATGTATATAACCAATCAGGTAGCAGTACACGTATCCTTGAAGTAATTCTTAGGATACTTGGGTAGATGGAGATTTCTTCGTATTGATAAGGTAGAGTCCGGTAATAAGCAGTCCGATTGAAATCCATTGTGCTTGCGAGAGTCCGGCATATAATTCGTTCAACCGCAGGAACTCTACACTGAACCGTTCCACTGCTGCAAAACACAGATACACTCCGAACAACCATCCTGTTTTGTGTCGCGTTACATTTCGTTGCAGAAATGCAAGTATGCCAAACATCATAAAACAAGCGAGTGTTTCATAGACCGGCGTTGGATGCACTGCAATATCGTATGGTACGGTAACTCCGGGATGCATCTGTTGATATAACGCAGCGAGTTGAGGATTGAGTGACGATAGTGTGGGTACAGTACCGTTGGGATAGCCCATTGCCCATGGCAAATCCGAGGGAATGCCATAGTCACCGTCGCCAGCTAACTGACAGCCGATACGACCGATACCATACGCTAAGATGAGTGCGGGTGCAACGCAATCGGCAATGAGGAGAAACGGGATTTTTTTACGATGAAGATAGAATGCTATACCGGCAATCGCCATGAGCAAACCTCCATAAAACGTCAGCCCGTCGCCACTAAAGACAGTGCCAACCGGGTCACGGAAAAAGAGCGAAGGGTTTTCTAGAATATGAAATAACTTGGAGCCGGATACACCAGCTCCAAGCGCAATAAGTGTCACCGTTGAAGGAATGTCGTCATGCAATTTTTGGCGACGTGTTTGACGGGTAAAAAGGTAATTAGCCGCAAGAAACGCAAGAGCCATCATCAAACCGAATCCATAAACCGGAAACGGTCCAATCTTAAAAAGTATAGGATACATTGGGCGTACTTAGTCGGCAAGCATTGCCTGAAGCGCGGAGGATGCTTGCGAAAATTCAGTTTCCAACTCGGCTGCAAGCGCATCAAAATCCATAGCAGCCACATCGGGATACAAACTACAAAGATTTTTCCACGCTGTATCATTTTTGATGTCAATGTCGGCAACATTTTCGCCAATGCCTGCACCCCATTTTTCACAGAGCAAATCCGCAACGCGAATCAACGATGTAACTGCTTTTGCATCGCCGGCGGCTCCGGGATTATCGTGATAACATACGATTGACTGAAGGGTTTGCGGCATCTTCCACAACCGGACAATTACCTCGCCCGCTTGTGTATGCGTGGCACCATACACTTGTGCTTCTGCAGCAAGATCGTCGTGCGTGCCGTTTTCTATCAATGTCATCATCTCAACAAACTTGTTTGCATCGTGTTGAAGCATGGCGAGTTTACCGATGTCGTGTATCAGTCCGCCTAAGAACTCAGCGTCTTGAAAATTTTTCTTTAACCGAACAGCAAGCGTCTTCGCTACCGATGCTGTGGCGGCGGAGTGCTTCCAAAAACTATCTACATATTTTGCGGCACTTGACCGCGATAGATAGATAAACTTTGAGAAAATACTAACACCAAGAACGATATTCGTCACACGGTTCAGACCAACCGTGAGAATTGCCTGATTGATTGAAGCGACTTCCGTTCGGAGTGCAAACATTGGTGAATTTGCAAGTCGCAGTATTTTTAGTGACATAGATGCGTCACTTTCCACTAGTTTTGATATTTCGCGAACGTCTGCATTGTCTTTTTCTAAGAGTGACAACACTTTAGTTGCTACCGTGGGCAACGATACCAACTCTTGCGTTTCGGCTAAGGATTCTAAGAAGCTCATAATACACAGTTTTAATGATAATGGGACATTTTGCTCAACTTCTTATGATGTATGAACTTAGATATTCTTGGCTTTGTACAAATGATGGGAAAAATCTCTATGCCAAACAGCTTGTAAATACTAAGTTTGTGATGAATAATCGTCAAAAAGACAAAATCCTTGAGTAAATACTTGAAGAAACGTATCTTGCGCTCAGCAATGCAACCGTTTTGGGGAAATTGTTAATTCAGACATTGAGATGAAACAGAATTAACACATCACGATTATTCCGATACACTACAACTCCGCAAAACCTAATTATTTTTTGTTATCATTTACCATAAAGGGAACGGTATGATACGCTTACGCTCCACATTGGTGGGCTTACTATGCATCATTGGACTCATGGGCATGGTTAGTTCCACTGTCTTTGCTCAAGCAAAGGAAATCACTGAAGGCAAGGAATTCTACTTCGGCATTCCGCATTGCGATATTCAAAACGGCGAGGGTGCTCGAGGAACTCCTGTGCAACTTTGGTTATCGTGTAAAGTACAAACACTTGTCACTGTGCGCTTAGCTCGCACGAACGACCTTATCGGCATCTACCCGCTGTTGCCAAAACAGGTTCGCAAAATTTCCATACCGGAAATATATATGTGTAAAACAACCGGTATCACCGATAACGGATTTTACATCAAAGCGGAAGCTCCGATCACCGCAACAGTGTATATCTCATACCGTTGGTCAGGTGAAGCATACCGTATTATACCATTCGAGGTACTTGGCAAACGGTACCATACGTTGAATCTTTATCAAGATAGGACAGAGCGTGAACGCCCGGGTCAGATATTAGTAACTGCTACAAAAGACAATACTAAAGTCACTGTAGTTCCTAAAACAACACTTGAAGATGGTACACCCGCAGGCGGTGCGCGTACATATGTTGTTCATAAAGGACAAACATTGCTCCTTAAAGCAAAAATCCAACCCGGCTTTACCCAAGATTTGGTGACCGACCTGACAGGAACAAAGATTGAAGCAACAAATCCTATCGCAGTTGTTTCTGGTCATACCAAAGGTGCTTTCCCCCGCTACAGCGCAACTATGCTTGGCACTCCTGCCAATTTCATGCGAAACATGATGATAGATGCAATGTATCCTGTTGAATTTCTCGGTAAAGAATACTTCTCTGCTCCAGTAATGTATGCTGACCGCGCACGACCGGACTTCGATGCAGATGGCAGCGGTGACTTGATTCGCGTTGTTGCAGTTGAAGATGGAACTCTACTTTACACGCAAACAGCAGATGATAACGGCAAATGGCAACTTCGCGGAAGAGCATTAAAAGCCGGCGAATACTATGATTTCAATAATCAGGAAAAACCTTGCCTCTACCGTACAAGCAAACCAAGTTTGATTGGTCAATATGGAAAAGCATGGCGTAACAGCAACGTAGGTCCTATCGCCCCGCCACCTAATGGCGGTAAAGCAGATAACAGTTTGCAAAACCCTTCACGAAACGGACAGGGAATGATGTATGTTTTGACACCGAAAGAACAATGGTGTTCCTATACCACATTCCACTCACCGCCAGAGATTGACAACTTCGTCATGATCACCTTCTATACGAAGGATTTGGTCAAGATGAATTTCGACAATAAACCGATGCGCTCTACATTCAACAGCTACGTGAAAAATGTTCCCGGTACCGACATGAGCTATATCGTTGCTCCTATTGCAGCAGGCGACCATACAATTGAAGGAACTGATAATACCGTACGATTTACTGCTTACGTCTATGGCAACTGGGATCGTTCGAAAGATGGTTTTGCGTATGGTTATCCTACAGGCGTGAACTTCTCGCAACCATGTACCGATTCCGTTGAAATCAAAGGTGTCATGGAATGCGGTGTTATCACCGGTGAGGCAAACATTACACCGGATACTACTTCATGCGGTGCATTATTCTCTGTATCCATGATTGATTCTCTCTCAAATAATTACACGTTCGAGTTCACAACAGAATTTGAAAGCGGTGTGAAAAAAGCGAGTTTTAAACTCACTCCAAAGGATAATACAAAAGACGCAAAAGCGACTATCTATGCACTCACCCGCTCGGGTAAAGAGGCACAGATTTCCTTTGAATACTTTGCTGAGAAGTTAGAAATCAAACCGTCCACACGTGTTGATTTCGGTTCATTGCCGGTTGGTATTGAGTCATGCAAGACACTTACTATCAAAAACATCTCGAAAGGCACGACGACGATCAAGTCCATGAAGTTGAAGAAGGCGCTCCCAGAATTCACCTTCGATGCTGGCACATTACCACGTACACTCCAACCCGGTGAGTCGTTTGATATTACTGTCTGCGCTAAGACATCTGCACCGACAACCACGTCGCTGATGGACGAGTTACTTTCGGAACTCACCTGCTACCCGCAAAAAATCGCTGATTTGATTGTGAATAGCGGTCAGCCGTGCGTTAAGATTGAACCTGTGAACTTTGAACCAAGCCCAATCAATAACGAACGCGGTCCAAAACCATGTATCATCCGCAACACAAGCAAGTTCGATGTAACCGTGTTCAAAATTATCTATAACGACCAAGATAAATCATATCCTGATCCACGTTTATTCCGCGAGGACATTACATTACCATTAATTGTCCCTGCAAACTCAACGGTCAGTTTTAACGTTTGGTACACTCCAAAAGTATCCGGTGCGAATGATGTCTATAATGTCAGTATTGAAACGAATGCAGACAAAGCTTGTTCGGAACAGACGACAACGTGGACCGGTTCAGGTATTGATGCTGGTCCGTACATTCAAGGGTATGACTTCAAGGTTCAACGTGCACTCGATAGATACCAAACAGAAATCGCCAAAATCAATGGTTACGATGGCGATATTGTAATTGGTGCAATTGGTAATACACAACTCACAGATGTCAAATTCACTAGCTTCATTGCTGAAAAATTACCAACAGGTGTCAGTGATTGGAAGACAGCATTTGTCCTTGATGAAACCCGTCTGCCGCAAACATTACAAACAGGTGCTAACAACGAAGTACGCATTCCTGTAAAGTTCACTCCTGCTGTTATTGGTGACTACCGCGTCCGTGTAACAATGGAAGGTAAGTCAGGTTCTGAAGTTAAAACTGCAACGGCAATCATTGAAGGTATTGCCAACCTGCCTGTTGAAGATTCCCTTGGCTATGATTTCGGTACTATGCAACTTGGTTCACCGGATCGCACAGGAACTGCAAAAATCTATAGCAAAGGCACTCGTGAACTTATCATCAGCAATTTAGAAATCCGAAATGATCTGAATAGTGCGTTTCGCATTGAACCGACATGGTTAGCTGCTACCTTTGGTGGCGGTAAGACGGTTACGCTTGCTCCACAAAATGGTGAACTTGATGTACCTGTTATGTTCAATGGCAAAGTGCCGTTCCAAACAGCACAAGTGTTTGTTTCTTGTGATTTACATCCAGATGAAGTGAAACACCCAATGCTTATAGGTCGCACTCTCGGTGATGTACCGGTAGCAACACCACACAACTTCGGTACAGAATACAAATGCAATAACAAGATGAGCAACCGTCCGGGTGTTAATGCAACCGACTTGAAAGTTGAAAACAAGTTACCATTTGAACTGGAAGTAGAAAGTGTTTCATTAAAGGATGCAAACCTTAGTGAAGTGTTCGTGCTTGAAAACCTCGGTCAGATAGTTAATATGCGTATTCCGGGTGCATCGTGGTCTCCACTTGCACTTGTTGTCAGATTCCGCCCAGCATTGAAGCAAACATATACGTCATCATTTGAATGGAATCTTATAGATAGAGCGACAGGAACTAAATATATTGTTGAATCCCCTGTTACTGGTGTAGGAAATGACTTAACAGTCAAAGTTGATTTATCAAGTGCAGAAATTACAGAAAATGACTTGATCATTGACAACCGTAAACAAATTACCTATTCGATCTCAGCTGATCCAGATAGAATTGATGATGGTAAGGTCAATGCATTTAAGGCGTATGTACGTTATGATAAACGTGTAATCAAGCCCGATATGTCCGACAAAACAACATATGAGGTTTCTACTGAGAATACTTTATGTGCCGGTTGGCGGGTTGTACAAGCAGTTCCGGTAACGGATAATGATCCGAATTTTACAAACATCATGGTGGATGTAGAAGCACCGACACCAACGACATATCTGCAAGGTACCGGAGCACTCTTTACATTTAATGTTCGTGGTGTCTTTGACCCGAACCATAAGGAAACCCTGCTGCAGCCGACATTGGAGCTCTCGCCAAGTTCAACTGGTAGTTCTTGCTGGGTAAATGTAAACAAAGATCCAGGTGCAATTGTGATTCAACACGGCTGTGCTGCACCAATTCGCGGCGTATCTGTTGAAGCAACGCAGTTCGCGTTAATGAATGTACGACCGAATCCTGTTAGCAACGAAGTAACTATTGGATTCAACGTCGGATATAACAATGCCTCAACGACGATTACTATCTATAATGCAATGGGAGAACAAGTGGCTGTACCTGTTAATTCAGTTATGAACACTGGAACGTATCAAGTAAAGGTTGATCTTAGCAATCTCTCTTCGGGTACATATTTCTACCGTATGAGTTCAGGACATTGGACGAGTGACGCACAAATGTTACTCATCTCCAAATAAGCCCAGATACATCATCATAATCACATCCCCTGTCAAGATTTGGCAGGGGATTTTTTTTATTCCGGTATTTCATAACGCTAACATTGCCACCCAATCGGCAAGAACTAATTTTGCAGACATGTATTCGAGAAGGGACGCTCGGATAGTGACTCTCAATCCTGAAAAGTTGTATCACCTAACATATTCATCTTTATGAAGTTGTATTCTTTACTGCTTGCACTCCTTGTGTGTGCGGCAACAGCTCTTTTCGCACAAGTGCCAAGCGCACCTTCGCCATTCAACTTAGGAACGGGTAACTACTCTCTTACATCATGGGCAACAACCAATGCCAATGGAACATATCCGCCCAATATGCAATTTTATCTCTTTGGTGCAATTGATAATACCCTCGCAACAGATGAAACGGCAAGTTTGTGGACCGGCTCGTATGCGGCAACAAGCAGCACACGTATTGTAGGTTATGCAAACGGTGATGGCGTTGGATTTGTCAGTACCGGTACGGCAGGTTCGGGAAGTCCGGCGAATGGATTCGCTGGTGCGGCGATACTTGCATTAAATACAACGAACCGCTTGAATGTTCGTGTTGGATTTACTGCAGGTTCGATCGCTGCAACTCTGACAAATGCCACATTCCGTAACTATGCGATTGTATTGGAATATAAGTTACCGAATGATCAGCTTTGGCAGGTGGTTATGGGTAGCGGCGGACCTACTGACACTGTACAATTCAAAGCACCTACAGTTAATAACAATCCCGGTACGAGTACAATCAGTGCCGCATCGCAAACATTTAACATCACATTGCCAAGCCGCTGCGAAAACGTACCCATTGTCTATCTGCGTTGGCGGTATTACCAATGGTCGGGTGTTACAACCGGCACACGCCCGCAAATGCGTATTGATGATATTCTTGTGCAAAGTGATGCAAACACTGGTAATCC
>JAEUSO010000150.1:0-1604 GCA_016788605.1 Candidatus Kapaibacterium sp.
TGCAACACGGGAATATAGCACCGAGTCAAGTCCGGCAGGTGCCTTCATCGGCGACATCCACGACGACGATTTGGAGGGATTGTAAGAAATCACGCTGAACTTCTGACCGCCGCGCCGCGTACCGCCAAACCAGATTCCCCCGCCGTAGATATACGTGTTGTTTGAAGAACGCATCCAGATGTTGCCGCGCTTTCCTGCGGTGTCGCCACCAAGGATGCCCGTATTGGTATAGCGCATTTGCACTTGACTGAGTGTGTTGGTTTGAGCATCCACATAGCCGGTTGGCGTTCGCTGTGCAAGCAGTGTTGATGTGCAAAGCAGTAATGCTGCCATTATCATTCGTATTGTCATCTGTTTCCCCTTTGTATGATGAACTGAACAAGTAAATTCTGAAATGTCATTTGACATTTGACGCAACGTACAGAAAAATTTTTGATTGAGAAACCCTTGCCGTTCTCAAATTCGCTTATGGTATAATACGTTCTATCGTTTTCGGCGCAAACGACTCAACACAAACCGACGGAATCAATGAGTATAGAAAGCAGAAAGAAAAGTCACGTGGAGCTCTGCGTGGGCAGTGAAGTGCGGTTCAAAGAAAAAACCACCGGATTCGAGCGATATGAGTTCGCATACAACGCGCTACCGGAAATTGACTTTGCCGATGTGGATATTTCCACCGTTTTTTTAGGCAAACAGCTCTCGATGCCGTTGATGATATCAAGCATGACAGGCGGCTATGGTGATGCAACCCGCATCAATACGCAGCTCGCGGAACTCTGCTCGTCGAATGGCTTGGCTATTGGTGTCGGCTCAATGCGTCAGGCAATCACAAGCACGGAGTTCCACGAATCGTTTCGCACTGTCCGCACCCATGCACCTCGCTCGGTGGTTGCTGCAAATATCGGCGCACCGGAAATAGCAGGCACGCCCGACATGAATGGTATCCGCATTATACTTGATTTGATTGAAGCGGATGCGCTGATTGTTCACCTGAACCCTTTGCAAGAACTTCTACAGCCCGAAGGCACGCCCACGTATCGCGGTATTCTTGCCGGCATAGAGTATCTTGTCCGCCATACGGGCGTACCGGTTATCGTGAAGGAAGTCGGTGCCGGACTTAGCGCAGATGTTGCCCGAAGATTGCTCGATGCCGGAGTACGGATTCTTGATGTGGCGGGCGCGGGCGGAACATCATGGGCGGGCGTGGAATTACTCAGAAATACCGACGCAAAGCCGCTCCAACCGCTCTGGGACATGGGCATACCGACAGCAGAATGTTTGGAACAACTACGTCCGTTGAAATCTGTCACTCAGTTCACACTCATTGCATCGGGCGGAATCAACGACGGATTTATGATAGCAAAATCGCTTGCGCTCGGAGCAGACCTCTGTGCATCGGCGCGTCCGCTCATCAAAATACTCATCGAGGGTGGCGAGCAAGCATTAGATAAAATAATTCGTGATTGGGAACTGCAACTCCGCGCCGCGCGTTACAGTGGCGCCTACGGCAACTCGGCACTCGCTTACACCGGGTTCTCGAATCCTGCGACGGTCACCATGTCCGGCACCTACGATGCCACACCTCCACCCGCTCCAACAAATCT
>JAEUSO010000150.1:1614-8153 GCA_016788605.1 Candidatus Kapaibacterium sp.
TTGTGCAGTATCACACCTTAATTGATACGCACATCCGGGCGGTCTTGGAGGATTTGGCAATGCCCGCCATGCTCCGCGAACCGTTTATCTATATCATGTCGTCGAGCGGCAAGCGGTTGCGCCCGCTGCTGACCTTGCTTGCATGCGAGGCGGTAGGCGGCAAGGCAGAAGACGCTCTTCACGCCGGCACAGCAATCGAGATACTCCATAACTTCACCCTCGTACATGACGATATCATGGACAAGTCGCCCATCCGCAGAGGCAATCCGACAGTACATATCAAATGGGACGAGCCGACCGCGATTCTTGCGGGCGATGTGATGATGGGCTACGCATACCGGACGCTCAGCATGAATACTCCAGCCGCCCTGCTGCCCGCCGCATTACGCGAATTCAACAGGGGTTTTATTGAAGTGTGCGAGGGTCAGGCATTGGACTTGGAATACCGTTATCGCAACGACATCAACACTGGGGACTACCTGCGTATGATTGGAATGAAAACCGCATGTCTCCTTGAAATTGCCGTAAGCACGGGTGCGATTTTAGGCACAGCGGACGGGCAGGCATTGACATCGCTTACCACGTTTGCACACGCACTCGGCACTGCGTTTCAATTACAGGACGACCTGCTTGATGTAACGGCGACTGAAGAAGAACTTGGCAAAAGCATTGGGCAGGATATTGTAGAGGGAAAGAAAACGTATATGATTATCCGCTGCTATGAACTGACCCGCAGTTTGCACGCAACCGACCCGAAGAGAATGCTCATTGACCGCTTCTACGCACAGCACGGCTTGCCTGCTTTGGATATACCGGACGTTGTGGCAATGATGAACGAACTCGGTGTAACCAAAGAAACGGAAGGGCTAATCACTGAGAACTTTAGTACAGCCCGCAGCGCACTTAGGGTTCTGCCTCAATCCGATGCACGGACATTGCTCGACGCGGTCATCACATTGCTTGATAAGCGAAAACGCTAACCGTTAATACCAAAAACTGAATAGTGAAAATAGAACAGCCGTAACTTCAGAGGGAAATTACGGCTGTTTCGTAATGAAGGTAACAGGCGGGAATTACTCCTGGCTGATAACCCAAACTTTCAGATTGCCCATCACATCGTGGTGGAGTTTCACTTTCACATCGAAGACACCGAGTGATTTAATCGGCTCGTCAATGATGATGGTGCGGCGGTCAATATCGAAGCCGCGAACCGTAAGTTCTTGTGCAATCATTTGCGGTGTCACCGAGCCGAAGAGTTTGCCTTCTTCGCCGGTTTGCATCGGGATGGAGATTTGCAATTCCGCAAGTTTTGCTGCGGTAAGCTCCGCTTGTTCGCGGACTTGTTGTTGGCGTTTTTCGTAGTGCTTGCGCTCGGATTCCAAACGCTTGATGGCGGAATCGGTTGCGAAGTACGCAAGTTCGCGCGGGATGAGGTAATTACGCGCATAACCGTCTTTTACGTTCACCAACTCGCCGATAGTACCGAGATTCTCTACGTCCTGACGTAAGATGACTTTCATGTTTCTGTGCCTTTCGTATTTGTTTGATTCTTGGGTTGAAATGTGGAGGGGTGGTTAGTGCTTGCCTGCTGTTTTTTCCGCTTCGGCTGCCGCAAGCATTGCTGCGCGCTCGGCTTGAGCGATAGCACGTGTCTTGCGGAATGTGCGGAGTTTCTCTTCCAACTGTAGTGTCAGGTGGCGAAGCACGTTGTCTTCAAGGATAAAAAAGCGGTCAAGTTGCGGAATAACCGACGGCGCGCAATCGAAAATGCAGTGCACGTAGAACCCGTTGAACTTTTTGTTGATAGGATAACCGAGGCGGCGGCGACCCCACTTGTTTGTTTCCTGGATGGTTCCGCCATGATTAGTAATGTACTCGCTGACGCGGGTGATGACTTGTTCAACATCGTTGTCTTCCAACGCTGCGTTGATAACATACGTTGTTTCGTATAAGCGGCGAACGCTCATGTAATACTCCTATGGTTAGTGTTATTCTGTCTCTTGCAGCACTATCCGTAATACTTGTTATTACGGCAGGATTTTCAAAGAGAGACCGCGAAGATAACCCGCAGACCCAATACGGCAAGCCGCAATATCACGAAAAATGGAGTGCACGTATCTGTCCAACGTCAAACTCTCGTACCGTGGTATTAGTGTGAATGATAGTTTTGCAGTCCTGTTTTTGCCAGCGATGCCATCTGCCGCGTTTTACATCGAGTGTGGCAGACAAGTTCAGTATGCATCGAAGGATAAGCTGAAATATTCATGTACAATGGAAGCATAACACGAAGCACTATGGAAATAGAAGTATTTGACAATCCTAACCCGAACCGCCCTTATACCATCACCCATATCAACCCCGAATTCACCTCGGTATGCCCCAAAACCGGCTTACCCGACTTCGGCACAATGACAATACGCTATATTCCCGACCAAACCTGTATCGAACTGAAATCATTGAAGTACTATTACCTCGATTTCCGCCAAAAAGGGATATTTTATGAAGCAGTGACGAATAAAATCCTTGACGATCTTGTGGCAGCGTGTCAGCCGCACGAAATGACGGTCATCGCCGAATGGAAAGCGCGCGGCGGCATCAGTTCGGTTATCGAAGCACAGTACAAACGCGGAGAGTAAGCACGTGCATACGACACGCATTGCAAAAGATTTCCGCTGGGAAATGGGACACCGTCTTCCGTTTCATACGGGACTGTGTAAGAATATCCACGGTCATTCGTACACCCTGCGGGTGGAATTGGAAGGTACAACCGATAACAACGGTATGGTCATGGATTTTTACGACATTAACGCCGCCGTTGACCCGATTGTCGAGTCGCTCGACCACTGTTTTATTTGTGACGAAGATGATTCCGTGATGATTGAGTTTTTCCTGACTAATCCAATGAAAGTCACGATGGTACCCTTCTCCACCACTGCCGAGAACATTTGCCGGTGGCTTTGCGAAACGATATGGCAGGAAATGCAAGCTCACGAACGTATCAACTCCATCACCTGCCGCCTGCACGAAACCGAACGGGCTTACGCGCAGTACTCCGTAACACGGTAGCCGTTATCAAAAACCTGAATTATACAATCCGAAACACACAGCATCACTATGTCAGTTCGCGTTCGATTTGCACCATCACCCACAGGGTTTCTCCACGTCGGCAGTTTACGCACGACGCTCTATAACTATCTCTTTGCGCGTCACCACGGCGGTACGTTCATCCTCCGCGTGGAGGACACCGATCAAGAACGTTTTGTACCGGGGTCGTATGAGGATATCCTCGCCTCGCTGCAATGGGCGGGCATGACACCCGATGAATCGCCCGAAACTCCCGGCGATTGCGGTCCCTATATCCAAAGTCAGCGCACCGAACTCTACCGCCGCTACGCAACCGACCTGATTGAGCGCGGCATGGCGTATTATGCATTCGACACTGCCGAAGAACTCACTGCTATGCGCGACCGCCAGAAAGCAGCCGGCGTGGCACCGCGCTACGACCGCTCCTCAATGCGTAACCAATATACATTGGGCGAGGAAGAAACAAAACGCTTGCTTGCCCTTGGCGAACCTGCATCGGTGCGGATGAAAGTGCCTATTACGGGCGAGGTGAAATTCAACGACGTTATTCGCGGGACGATTGTCGTTCCCTGCAAAGATGTAGATGACCAGATTCTGATGAAAAGCGACAACTTCCCCACCTACCACCTTGCTAATGTGGTGGACGACCACGAGATGCGCATCACACATGTTATACGCGGCGAAGAATGGCTGCCCTCCACACCCAAGCACGTTCTGCTTTATGAAGCATTCGGCTGGGAAGCGCCGAAGTTCGCACACCTGCCGCTGCTGCTTAATAGCGATAAAACAAAACTCAGTAAACGTCAGGGTGATGTTGCGGTACGCGATTACATTGCAAAGGGATATTTCCAAGAAGCGTTCATCAATTTCATGGCGCTGCTTGGTTGGAATCCGTCGGGCAACCGCGAAATCTATTCGATGGACGAACTCATCAAGGAATTCAACCTTGACCATGTGAACAAGGCGGGCGCGGTCTTCGATTTGAAGAAACTTGATTGGATGAACAGCCAGTACATGAAACAGTATGTTGAGCATAAATTGGATTGGCTCACGGACGAGTTCATGGTATTGCTGGCAGCGCAGGGTATTGAAACCACACACGACTATGCGGCAAAGGTCATCCGGCTTTTACACGAGCGCATTACGCTGCTTCCCGATTTGGTGCGGTTCTCGGAGTATATGTTCCGTAAGCCCGTCGTTGATGAAGAGTGGAAAGCAACCATTTGGAATGATGGAGCGCGTCAGTTACTCGGCGACCTGCACGAAATCATCGCATCGGTTGATGCAACATCATTCGATAGCCACACCGTACACGAGGCGATCGGCGCATACACCAAAGAGAAAAACGTAAAGTTCAAAGACGTAGGCAATACGCTCCGGCTTGCTGTTACCGGCAAATCCGTCGGCGCGGGAATGATGGATACTATCGCACTGCTTGGCAAAGAAGAAACAACCGCACGTATCAGCGGTTTCCTTGCATCAAACTAATTGATATGCAGCTTCGGATGAATACACGACCGACCATAAAACAACGAATGACGCAAATACTTGCAGTGCTGCTCCTCTGCACGAGTGCGGGGTCGTGTTCCTCAGTCAAGCAAGATGATTCCGCTACAACAAAACGCACCGACTGCACATTACCAAAACAACTGCTCCTGCGCTGGGGTGCGTGGAACGACTCGCTCGGCGTTCTGAAAGGATATGAACTTGATGCAGACATGCGATTGTGGAAATATACTGCTTATACGAACCGCAACACCTATTCGCGCGACAGCATCGGCACGGTTGCAAAGCCGTCGGTCTGCTATTTTGCCGACACAACGCGCAAGGCATTCCTCTATGTGCAGACGCTCTTCGTGAAGGGACCCGTTTCGCATTTCGTGGAATACAACAACCCCGAACGCGATGTTGCACTACGCGCAGTGTGGGATGCACGCTATCAAACATTCGGAAGCAAAGAGTTTCGCGCTATCTTTGATTCACTCAACACAGCGTATAACGTCCGAACACCCGTCTTTACCGACACCAATTAGCATGAACGTCCTCATTGTTGACGACAACCGCGACTTCAGTTCCACACTCAGCGATATTGTGGCGCTGAACGGCTGGACACCCACCACGCTCGACACACCCGAAGCGGCGTTGGAGTACCTTGCGGCACACGAACACATGGTGAACCTGATGCTGCTTGATATTGAGTTCGACCACCGCTCTGCCCTTAACGGATTGGATGTGCTTGCAGAATCGGTAAAGAAATATCCCGCCATACCTGTCATCATGATTTCCGGCAAAGGCACGATTGACACCGCTGTTCGCGCAACGAAACTCGGCGCATTCAACTTCATCGAAAAAAGCACGCTCTCGCACGAGCGGCTGATTGACGTGATGACAAGTGCCGCCGAGCGCGTGATGCAGAGTGCAGGCGTTCAGGAATACATGAATATCATCCGCCAGCAAGGCATTATCGGCTCGAGCAAAGCAATGCAACACGTGGCGGATAAAATCATCCGCTACGGTCGCACCGAACTCAGTGTGTTAATCACCGGCGAAACTGGAACGGGCAAGAAACTCGTGGCAAAGGCAATCCACAACATAAGCCGGCGCAACAAGTATCCGTTCGTTACGGTTGATATTCCCAACATCCCGCGCGACCTCTTTCAAAGCGAGCTCTTCGGTCACACTCGCGGCTCGTTTTCGGGCGCGTTGCAGGATAAGAAAGGGTTGTTCCACCAAGCGAACAAAGGCACACTCTTCTTGGATGAAATCGGCGACTTGCCTGCGGAATCGCAAGCGTATTTGCTGCTACCTATCGAGGAAAAATCACTGCGCCGCGTCGGCTCGCTTGAAACCGAACATGTTGATATCCGCTTTGTTGCGGCAACCGATAAAGACCTGCTTGACGCTATGAAACACAACGGCTTCCGTGAGCAACTCTACCACCGCCTCCGCGAATGCGAAATCTATCTGCCTCCCCTGCGCGAACGGCGCGAAGACATACCGTATATCGCCGAGTTCTACATACAAAAACACAACGCGGAACTTCACGACACAAAAGTTCTTTCGCCATCGGCGGTGGAGTACCTGCAATCGCAGCCATGGAACGGTAACGTGCGTGAACTTGCAAGCACACTGCGCGTCACGCTGCAAACATGTATGCACGATATTATCGAGGTGCAGGACATCCACACCACGACATCGAAACACGCCCTTCCCCTAACCGATACCCGCATTCCGACGGAGATTATTTCAAGCGAGCGGACACGCCGCGAGGATTTGGAGCGCGTGGACAAACTCAAGATTGAATCCATCCTGAAAAGCTGCAAAGGCAACGTCAGCAAAGCCGCAGCCCTGCTCGACATCAGCCGCGAAACCCTGCATGTGAAAATCCGCAAGTACGGCATTGATGTCCATAACTTCCGCGTGAAGTAGAAGGTGGCTGCATGTGGTAATAACAT